>JALZHV010000251.1 GCA_030860625.1 Actinomycetota bacterium | reverse complement strand
CACCGAAGCCGTCCTGCTGGCGCTGCTGGCGCTGGCGGTCGTGGTCGCGGTGCAGGGCCTCGGCAACCTCCTCGTCGTCGCCGTCTTCGTCGGCCCGGCGGCGGCCGCGCGCCAGCTCAGCGAGCGGATCGGGCCGATGATCGCCCTCGCCGTCGGGATCGCCGTCCTCGCCGGGGTCGCCGGTCTCTATCTCTCTTATTACGCGGGGACGGCGGGGGGCGCCTCGGTCGCCCTGGCGATCCTCGCCCTGTACCTGCTCTCCCTGCCGTTGGGACGGCTCTCGAGGGCCGGGAGGCCGCTCCGGGCGGAGGCTACGATCGGCTGAGATGCCCACCGCCGCTAACACCGAGTGGGCCGAACACGCCCTGGCGATGCTGGGCGAGGCCGGCTACCGTCGCGGCGGCGCCCGCACCGCGGTGGTCGAGGCGCTCGCCCGCCACGACTGCGCGGTGACCGCGCTGGACCTGGAGGAGGAGCTGCGGCGGCGCAAGGTCCAGGTCGGCCGGGCCAGCGTATACCGGGCGCTCGACCTGCTCGAGGAGATGCGCTTGGTCCAGCGCTTCGAGGCCGCCCGCGGCATCGCCAGCTACGAGCGGATCGATCCCAGCGGCCACCATCACCACCACGCGATCTGCCAGCGCTGCGGTCGCATGGAGCCGTTCGAGGACCGCGGGCTCGAGCGCGCGATCGGGCAGGTGTCCGAGCAGGTCCCCTTCCAGATCGCCGAGCATGACGTCGTCCTCCGCGGCCTCTGCGAGCGCTGCGCCAGCTGAGCTTCCAGGTCCGCGAGGGTCCGGGGTTCTCCCTAGAGATATCTGGGTTTTCCCGCAAGTCACCCCTGAAAACAGGGGAATCCCTAATGCTCCGTTGAATGGTTGCCGAGAAACTGCCTATGCTCATGCGGTTACTCCTGTCAGCCACCGGGTAAAGGATCTCTTTTGCGCGCCTCAAAAACCTGTCGTGACCTAAACGTCGTCCCTCGCGCGCTCGTTGCGCTTGTCGCATTCCTGGTGGCACTGGCGGTTCCCGCCCTCGCCGTGGCGGCGCTCAAGAACACGGACCCCAAGCCGGCATCGGGGCTCAGCTGCCTCGGGCTCGAGGTCACCATCACCGGCACTCCCGGGGACGATCGTCTCCGCGGCACCCCGGCCTCCGACGTGATCGCCGGCCTCGCCGGCGACGACCGGATCGTCGGCGGCGGCGGGCTCGACGTGATCTGCGGCGGCCCCGACAAAGACTTCATCACCACCGGCAAAGGCCCCGACAAGATCGTCGGCGGGCCCGGGGACGACAAGATCGTCTCGCGGAAAGGCCCCGACATCGACTACGGGATGCAGGGGAACGACCTGCTGAACGGTGGCCCCGGCTTCGACCGCTGCCTCGGCGGCATCGGCGAGAACACCGAACGGAAATGCGAGAAAGACGCGCCGCCGCTCGGCAGCGAAAAAGGCAAAGAAGGCAAATGCGTCGGTAAAGGCGCCGACAAAGGCAAATGCCAGAACCGGGCCCCGGGCGCGGTCGGCGACACCGCCGCCACCGACGAGGACACGTCGAAAGCGATCGACGTCCTCGCCAACGACAGCGACGCCGACGGCGACGCGCTCACCATCACCTCGGTCGACACCACCGCCACGCGCGGCGCGGTGACGATCACCGGCGGCGGCAGCGGCGTCAGCTTCGACCCGAACGGCAAATTCGAGGAGCTGGCGGCGGGGCAGATCGCCAACGACTCGTTCGCCTACACGATCAGCGACGGCCGGGGCGGCACTTCGACCGCGACGGTGGCGGTGAACGTCACCGGCGTCGACGACGCGCCGAAAGCGGTCGCCGACAGCGCCGAAGCGAAAGAAAACGATCTCTCGGTGCACGTCGACGTGCTCGCCAACGACACCGACGTCGACGGCGGCCCGAAGACGGTGCAGTCGGTGACCAACGGCGCTCACGGCGCGGTCACGATCAGCAAAGGAGGGGACGGAGTCGACTACGTCCCCGACACCAACTACTGCGGCTCCGACAGCTTCACCTACACGCTGAACGGCGGCTCCAAAGCGACCGTCTCGATCGAGATCGAATGCATCGACGACGCGCCGGTGGCCGTCAACGACACGGCGACCCTGAACGAGGACGCGGGCGGGGCGATCGACGTGCTCGCCAACGACACCGACACCGACGCCGGCCCCAAGCAGGTCGAATCGGTGACCCAGCCCGCCAACGGCACGGTGACGATCACCGGCGGCGGCAGCGGCGTCAGCTACTCCCCCGACGCGAACTACTGCAACGAACCCCCCGGCACGGAACTCGAGAGCTTCGAATACACGCTCAACACCGGCTCGGGCCCGACCGGCTCGACGGCGACCGTGACGGTCAAAGTCAGCTGCATCGACGACGCGCCGGTCGCGGTCAACGACACCAAAACCGTCAAAGAGGACGCGGAAGCGACCGCCATTGACGTGCTCGCCAACGACACCGACATCGACGCCGGCCCGAAGAGCATCGAATCGGTGACCCAGCCCGCCAACGGCACCGTCGTCATCACCGGCGGCGGCACCAGCCTCACCTACAAACCGGACGCCGACTACTGCAACGACCTCTTCGCCGGGGTCCCGGACAGCTTCGAATACACCCTCAACGGCGGCGCCAAAGGCAGCGTCTCGGTCAAAGTCGAATGCATCGACGACGCGCCGGTCGCGGTCAATGACACCAAAACCGTCAAAGAGGACGCGAGCGCCACGGCGATCGACGTCCTCGCCAACGACACCGACATCGACGGTGGGCCCAAGAGCATCGAATCGGTCACCCAGCCGGCCAACGGCACCGTCGAAATCACCGGCGGCGGCACGGGGCTGAGCTACCAGCCCGACGCCAACTACTGCGATGAAGCCAAAGACGACACCTTCACCTACGCCCTCAACGGCGGCTCCGAAGCCACGGTCTCCGTGGAAGTCGAATGCGTCGACGACGCGCCGGTCGCGGTCAAAGACTCGGCCAGCCTGAAAGAGGACGCGAGCGCTAGGGCGATCGACGTCCTCGCCAACGACACCGACATCGACGGCGGTCCGAAGCAGGTCGAATCGGTGACGCAGCCGGCAAACGGCACCGTTGAAATCACCGGCGGCGGCACCGGCCTGACCTACAAACCGGACGCCGACTACTGCGACGAAGCCGAAGACGACACCTTCACCTACACCCTGAACGGCGGTTCTGAAACGACCGTCGCGGTCGAAGTCGAATGCGTCGAGGACGCGCCGAATGCTGTCAACGACTCGACCAGCGTTAAAGAGGACGCGAGCGCGACGGCGATCGACGTCCTCGCCAACGACACCGACGTCGATGGCGGGGCCAAATCGATCGAATCGGTCACCCAGCCCGCCAACGGCACGGTCACGATCACCGGCGGCGGCACCGGCCTGACCTACAAACCGGACGCCGACTACTGCGACGAAGCCGAAGACG
>JALZHV010000250.1 GCA_030860625.1 Actinomycetota bacterium | reverse complement strand
CGAAGAAGCCGCTCCGGAAGCGGGCGGCGAAGCCGGCGGCGGGGTCGGCGCCCCCTAGCCGGGCCGCTCAGGCGGCGACGGGGCGCGGCCGGGAGACGTAGGGGCTGCCGGCGGCGCAGAAGCGCCAGGGGTTCTCGACCGCTTTGGTGATGCCGATCCGCGGGCCGGTGACGATCCGCGGCGGCTCGCCCGCGGGCGGGGTCAGCAGGAAGGGGTCGGCGCAGAGGTCGGTTTCGTTGTCGCCGAGGTCGACCCCCAGCGCCTCGGTCAGCTTGCCCGGGCCCGAGCAGAGGTCGAGGTCGCGCTTGCCGCCGCGGCGCTCGCGCATCCGCTCGATCCCGTGGGTCGGCTCCAGCGCCCGGATCAGCACCGCCGCCGCCTCGCCCTCGGGTTCGGCGACCGCGTTGAGCAGGCTGTGGATCCCGTAGGAGAGGTAGACGTAGGCGTAGCCGGGCGGGCCGAAGATGACCCGGGTGCGGTCGGTCAGCCCGACGTAGGCGTGGCAGGCCGGGTCGTCGGCCTCGTAGCTCTCGGTCTCGACGATGACGCCGCCGCAGCCGTCGTAGAGCAGCGTGCAGCCGACGAGGTCCCGGGCGACGTCGTGGACCGAGCGGTCGAAGAAGTCACGCTCCAGCCGGGCGGGCACGGGAGGCTAGGAGCGCCCCTCCTGGACCCGCGCCTGGACGGCGGCGAGGGTCGCCCGCGCCTCCTCGATCTGCCGCGCCAGCGGCGCCGAGCCCGTCCCGCCCGCGATCCGCTTCGACTCCAGCCAGCTGCTGCGCCGCAGCACCTCGTAATAGGAGTCGTCGAGGTGCTCGGAGCGCTGCCGCAGCTCCTCGGGGGTCAGCTCGGAGAGCGACTTGCCGCGCTCGACCGCATCGCGGACGAGGCCGCCGACGATCCCGTGCGCCTCGCGGAAGGGGACGCCGCGGCGGACCAGCAGGTCGGCCACCTCGGTCGCCGCCAGCATCTCGTCGCCGGAGGCCGCCTCCATCCGCTCGCGGTGGAACTCGATCCCCTCCAGCATCCCGGCGGTGACGTCGAGGCAGGCCTCGATCGTGTCGATCGCGTCGAAGAGCGGCTCCTTGTCCTCCTGCATGTCCTTGCCGTAGGTGAGCGGCAGCGCGTGCATGACGCCGAGCAGGGTCTGGTAGGAGGCGGCGACGCGCGGGCTCTTGGCGCGCAGGAGCTCGGCCGAGTCGGGGTTCTTCTTCTGCGGCATGATCGAGGAGCCCGAGGAGAAGGACTCGTCGAGCTCGCAGAAGCCGAACTCGCTGCTCGACCAGATGACGATTTCCGAGCCCAGGCGCGAGAGGTGCATCGCGCAGGTCGAGGCGGCATTGAGGTAGTCGATGACGAAGTCGCGGTTGGAGGAGCCGTCGATCGAGTTGTGGCTGACGTGGGCGAAGCCGAGGTCGGCGGCGACCGACTCGCGGTCGATCTCCCAGTTGACGCCGGCGAGGGCGCCGGAGCCGAGCGGCATCACCGAGGCGCTGTCGAGCGCGAACTGGAAGCGGAGGACATCGCGGGCGAGCATCCAGAAGTAGGCGAGCAGGTGGTGGCCGAGGTAGACCGGCTGGGCGCGCTGCAGGTGCGTGTAGCCGGGCATCGTCCAGTCGGCGTGGGCTTCGGCGAGGGCGAGGAGGCGCTCCATCGCCGCCCCGCAGAGCTCGATCGCGCCCAGCGAGTGGACCTGGACCACCATCGCCACGTCGGTCGCGACCTGGTCGTTGCGGGAGCGACCGGTGTGGAGCTTGCCGGCGAGCGGGCCGATCTCCTCGCCGAGCAGGCGCTCGATCGCCATGTGGATGTCCTCGTCGGCGGGCTCGAACTGGAAGCCGTGCTCGCCCATGCGGAGGCGGACCCGCTCCAGGCCCTCCTCGATCCGCGCCAGCTCCTCGTCGTCGAGGACGCCGATCCCGCGCAGGCCGCGGGCGTGCGCGCGCGACTGGTCGATGTCGTAGATCGCCAGCTGCCAGTCGAAGGGCAGCGAGCGGTTGAGGCGCCAGAAGCGCGGGTCCGGGTCCTTGCGAAAGCGAGACATGGGGCGGGCGATTATGCCGCGCCGGCCGTCTGCCCGATGGCCGCCGCCAGCTCCTGGCAGACGCGGTCCACCTGGGCCTCGGTCATCGCCGGGAAGAACGGCAGCGCCAACGAGTCCGCCGCGGCGGCTTCGGCGACCGGGAACTGACCTTCGCGGTAGCCGAGCTTGCGCAGGTGCGGGAAGAGGTGGACGCAGGGCAGGTAGGCCTTGGAGGCGACGCCGCGTTCGTCGAGGCGGTCGATCGTCGCGTCGCGGTCGACCCCCGCGGGCAGGCGAACCGTGTAGACGAACCAGCTGCGCACCTCGTTGCCGCGGCCGGCGCTCGGCGTCCGCACCCCCTCGAGGCCGCCGAGGCGCTCCTCGTACATCCGCGCGACAGCGGCGCGCCGCTCCAGCAGCGAGTCGAGCTTCTCGACCTGGGCGACGCCGATCGCGGCGGCGAGGTCGGAGAGGCGGTAGTTGAAGCCGAGCCGGTCGTGATCGAGCCAGCCCATGTCGACGACACGCCCCTGGTTGCGCTCCGAGCGCAGCAACGCCGCCTCGTCGGGGTCGCGGGGGATGATCATGCCCCCCTCCCCCGTCGTCATCTGCTTGTTGGCGTAGAAGGCGAAGGTGGCGAGGTTGCCGCGGGTGCCGATGCCGCGGCCGTCCGCGTCGACGGCGCCGAGCGCCTCGCAGGCATCCTCGAGGATCCCGAGCCCGTGCCTGGCCGCCAGCGCCTCCAGCTCCGGCATCGCCGCCGGGTAACCGAAGATGTGGACCGGCAAGAGGCCTACGGTGCGCTCGCCGACGGCGGCGGCGGCGGCGCTGGGGTCGAGGTCGAGCGTCTCCTCCTCGACGTCGACGAAGACCGGCCGAGCGCCCTCGTAGAGCAGGCAGTTGGCCGAGGCGACGAAGGTGAAGGGGCTGGTCACGACCTCGTCCTTCTCCCCCCAGCCGAGCGCCCGCACCCCGAGGTGCAGGGCGGCGGTGCCGCTGGAGGTCATCACCGCGTCCTCGACCCCGAGCCAGTCGGCGAAGGTGCGCTCGAAGCACTCCCCCATTTCGCCGAGCGAGAGCTGCCCGGAGCGCAGCACCTCGAGCACCAGGGTCTCCTCGCGGTAGCCGATCTCCGGCTTGGCGAGCGGGATCTGCTCGGGGCTCTGCTGGTTGTCGAAGCTCATTGGAACGCGTACTCCAGCGAATCGACCAGCGCCTCCCAGGAGGACTCGATGATGTTCTCCGAGACGCCGGTCGTCCCCCACTCGCGCTCGCCGTCGGTCGAGTCGAGCAGGACCCGGGTGACGGCGCCGGTGCCGTGGGCTTCGTCGAGGATGCGGACCTTGAAGTTGGTCAACTCGACGTCGGCGAGGTGCGGGTAGCGGTCGGCGATCGCGTCGCGCAGGGCCTTGTCGAGCGCGTTGACCGGG
>JALZHV010000249.1 GCA_030860625.1 Actinomycetota bacterium | reverse complement strand
GCCTGAGCCTTGCCGAAGGCGGTGGGGAAGTCGTCGGCGATCCCCATCACCTCGCCGGTGCTCTTCATCTCCGGACCGAGAACCGAGTCGGCGCCGGCGAAGCGGGCGAACGGCAGCACCGCCTCCTTCACGCTGACGTGCTCCGGCATGCCCTCCGGCAGCTCCTGGTCGGCCAGCTTCTCCCCCAGCATCAGCTTGCAGGCGAGCTTGGCCAGCGGCACCCCGATCGCCTTGGAGACGAAGGGGACGGTGCGGGAGGCGCGCGGGTTGGCCTCGATCACGTAGAGCTCGCCGCCGGCGACCCCGTACTGGATGTTGATCAGGCCGATCACCCCGAGCTCCAATGCGATCTGCTCAGTGGTGGCGCGGATCCGCTCCAGCATCTCGTCGCCGAGGCTGAGCGGCGGGATCACGCAGGCCGAGTCGCCGGAGTGGACGCCGGCCTCCTCGACGTGCTGCATGATCCCGGCGACGTAGACCTGCTCGCCGTCGCCGAGCGCGTCGACGTCGACCTCGATCGCGTTCTCGAGGAAGCGGTCGAGCAGCAGCGGGTGCTCCTGGTCGGCCTTGACGTTGGCCTTGAGGTAGGCGGCGAGGTCCTCGGTCGAGTAACAGATCTCCATCGCCCGGCCGCCGAGCACGTAGGAGGGCCGGACCAGCAGCGGGAAGCCGACCCGCTCGGCCACCGCCTCGGCTTCCTCGGCCGAGTAGGCGGTGCCGTAGGGGGGCGCTTCGACCCCGAGCCGCTCCAGCAGCTCGCCGAAGCGGCCGCGGTCCTCGGCGAGGTCGATCGCGTCGACAGGCGTCCCCAGCAGCCGCACGCCCGCTTCTTCCAGCTTGCGCGCCAGCTTCAGCGGCGTCTGGCCGCCGAACTGGACGATCACACCCTCCGGCCGCTCCTGCTCGCAGACCGCGAGCACGTCCTCGGCGGTCAGCGGCTCGAAGTAGAGGCGGTTGGAGGTGTCGTAGTCGGTCGAGACCGTCTCCGGGTTGCAGTTGACCATCACCGCGTCGCGGCCGAGCTCGCGCGCGGTCATCGCGGCGTGGACGCAGCAGTAGTCGAACTCGATCCCCTGGCCGATCCGGTTCGGGCCGGCGCCAAGGATCACCACCGAGTCGTTGTCGCCGCGGCGGATCTCGCTGGCGGGCGGCGAGCCGTCGTGGCGCGGGCGCTCGTGGCCGGAGTAGTAGTAGGGCGTCGCCGCCTCGAACTCGGCGGCGCAGGTGTCGACCGCCTTGTAGGTGCGGGCGAGGCCGTCGGTGCCGTCGCCTTCTCTGGCCAGCGCCTCGAGCTCGCGCAGGAACCAGCGGTCGACCATGCAGGCGCTATGCACCGCCTCGACGTCGAGACCACGCTTGAAGGCGGCGAGGACGAGGTCGAAGCGCTCGGCGCTCGGGACCGCGATCCGGGCCAGCAGCTCCTCGTCTGACTCGGGGATCTCCGGCGTCGAGTCGAGCTCGCGGGAGCGCATCGCCTTGGCGAAGGACTCGCGGAAGGTGCGGCCGATCGCCATCGCCTCCCCCACGCTCTGCATGTAGGTCGAGAGCCGGCCCTCGGAGCCGGGGAACTTCTCGAAGGCGAAGCGCGGGATCTTGGTGACGACGTAGTCGATCGTCGGCTCGAAGGAGGCGGGCGTGGCGCGGGTGATGTCGTTGGGGATCTCCTCCAGCGCGTAGCCGACCGCCAGCTTCGCCGCCATCTTCGCGATCGGGAAGCCGGTCGCCTTGGAGGCGAGCGCCGAGGAGCGCGAGACGCGCGGGTTCATCTCGATCACGACGATCTCGCCGTCCTCGGGGTTGACCGCGAACTGGACGTTGGAGCCGCCGGTCTCGACCCCGATCGCCCGGATCACCTTGATCGCCTGGTCGCGCAGGTCCTGGTAGAGCGGGTCGGTCAGCGTCTGCGCCGGGGCGACCGTGACCGAGTCGCCGGTGTGGACGCCCATCGGGTCGACGTTCTCGATCGAGCAGATGATCACGACGTTGTCGTTGCGGTCGCGCATCACCTCGAGCTCGAACTCGCCCCAGCCGATCACCGACTCCTCGACCAGCACCTGGTTGATCGGGCTGGCGGCGAGGCCCTCGGTGACGACCTGGCGCAGCTCGGTCTCGGTGCGGCCGATGCCGCCGCCCTGGCCGCCCATCGTGAAAGCGGGCCGGACGATCGCCGGCAGGGTGATGCGGCCGTCGGCCAGCGCCTCCTCGACCTGGCCCAGCGATTCGACCGTCATCGACCACGGGATCCGCAGCCCGTGCTCCTGCATCGTCTTGCGGAATTCCTCGCGGTCCTCGGCGCGGCGGATCGCGTCGGAGTTGGCGCCGATCAGCTCGAGCCCGAGCCGCTCCAGCGTCCCGTCTTCGTGCAGGCTCATCGCGATGTTGAGCGCGGTCTGGCCGCCGAGGGTC
The DNA here is from genome assembly GCA_030860625.1 of Actinomycetota bacterium. Taxonomy (GTDB): domain Bacteria; phylum Actinomycetota; class Thermoleophilia; order Solirubrobacterales; family 70-9; genus VAYN01. The sequence goes on along the minus strand of JALZHV010000249.1, from coordinate 1,059 downwards.
GGCAGCAGCGCGTCGGGCTGCTCCTTTTCGATGATCTTCGTCACCGGCCCGGGCAGCAGCGGCTCGATGTAAGTGCGGGTGGCGAACTCCGGGTCGGTCATGATCGTCGCCGGGTTGGAGTTGACGAGGACGACCTCGTAGCCCTCCTCGAGCAGGACCTTGCAGGCCTGGACGCCGGAGTAGTCGAACTCGGCCGCCTGGCCGATCACGATCGGCCCGGAGCCGATCAGGAGGATCTTCTGGATGTCTTCGCGTTTGGGCATCGGGTCCTTCTAGGTGGCGAGGGCGAGGAAGCGGTCGAAGAGGTGGCGGGCGTCGTGCGGTCCCGGCCCGGCCTCGGGGTGGTACTGGACGGTGGCGCCGGCGACGTCGCGCAGCACCAGCCCCTCGACCGTGCGGTCGTAGAGGTTCAGCTGCGAGAGCTCGGCGACGCCGAAGTCGGTCTCCCAGCGGACCGGCTCGTCGCCGTCGATCTTGGGCTCGCCGCCGGGGCCGACGACGGCGAAGCCATGGTTCTGGGAGGTGATGTCGATGCGGCCGGTCTCCAGGTCCTTGACCGGGTGATTGGAGCCGCGGTGGCCGAAGGGCAGCTTGTAGGTCTCGAGGCCGACCGCGCGGCAGAGCAGCTGGTGGCCAAGACAGATCCCGAAGACCGGCTTCTGCCCGATCACGCCGCGGACGGTGTCGACGACGTAGTCGAGGGCGGCCGGGTCGCCGGGGCCGTTGGCGAGGAAGACGATGTCGGGCTCCTCGGCGAGGACCTGCTCGGGGGTGCTGGTGCAGGGCAGCAGGGTCAGGCGGGCGCCGTGCTCGCGCAGCTGGCGGACGATGCTGAGCTTGATCCCGGTGTCGATGCCGACCACGTGCGGGCCTTCGCCCTCGAAGCGGACCGGCTCCAGCGGCGTGACGGTGCGGGCGAGGTCGGCGCCGCCCATCGCCGGCTCGGCGGCGATCCGCTCGCGCGCCTCGGCTTCCGGGGTCTCGGCCGGGAAGATGCCGCCGCGCATCGCGCCCTTGTCGCGCAGGTGGCGCACCAGCGCCCGGGTGTCGACGCCGTTG
>JALZHV010000248.1 GCA_030860625.1 Actinomycetota bacterium | reverse complement strand
CGATCGGGGCGTCGATCGTGCCGGTACGGGAGGCGAGGCGGCCGCCGGCCAGCGCCAGGTAGACCCGTTCGACCTCGCGCTCGCGCACCGCCTCCTGCAGCGCCGCGTGGGTCTCGTCGTCACGGGCGACGACGAGAAGGCCGCTGGTGTCCTTGTCGAGCCGGTGGACGATTCCCGGCCGCTCCGGGTCCCCTCCTCCGCCGAGGATCTCGGCCAGCTCGTCGACCAGGGTGGGACCGCTGTGCGAGGGGGCCGGGTGGACGACCAGGCCCGCCGGCTTCTCGACCACCGCCAGCGAGTCGTCGAGGTGGACGATCCGCGGCTCCGGCTCAGCCACTCTCCGGCTCCGGCTCGGACTCCGCCTCGGTGTCGCGGATATAGAGGAGGACGAGGAGGACGACGCCGACGCTGATCGCGACGTCGGCGAGGTTGAAGGCGGGCCAGGCGCCGACGTCGACGTAATCGGTCACCTGGTCGGCGCGGACGCGGTCGGCGAGGTTGCCGAGGGCGCCGCCGGCGAGCAGCCCCATCGCGACCCACATCCCCGGCCGCTCGGCGGTGCGAGAGAAGAGGTAGACGATCACCCCCAGCGACAGCGCCGCGAGGAGGATCAGGAGCACGCCCCCTCCCCCGGCGAGGCCGAAGGCGACGCCGCGGTTGTGCGCCAGGGTCAGCCCCAGCGGCCCGAGCAGGTCGATCCGCTCGCCGGGGAACAGGTTCGCCTCGATCGCCGCCTTAGTCCCCTGGTCGGCGGCGAAGACGAGCCCGCAGAGGGCGCCCGCGAGGCTCCAGGCGCGCAGGGAGGCGGTCACCCGCGGATCAGGCCGACGACGATGCCCTGGGCGATGAAGAGGACGATCAGCCCGATCATCGGGCTGAGGTCGAGCGCGAAGCCGCGGCCGCCGAGCGGGGGCAGGAAGCGGCGGAAGAAGTTGAGGTAGGGGTCGGTGGTCTCGGTGATGAAGTCGAGCACCGAGCGCAGCCAGGGCCGGTAGGGCATGCGCGGGACGAACGAGATCACGATCCGGGCGAAGATCAGGATCACGTAGACGGTGAAGAGGGCGCTTACGTAGTCGGCGACGTCGCCGCGGTTGAGGGCGAGGGGCAGGAAGCTCACTTGCCCATCCTCCGCAGCGAGGCCTCGACGGCGGCCTTGAAGGCGGCGGCGGCGCCTTCGCGGTCGAGCGCTTCCAGGCCGGCTTCGGTGCTGCCGCCCGGCGAGGTGACGGCTCTGCGCACCTCGGCGGGGTGATGCCGGCGCAGGAGCTCGGCGGTTCCGGCGGTCGTCTCCACGACCAGCTCGCGGGCGAGCGCGGGGTCGAGCCCCGCTTCGGCGCCGGCGTCGGCGAGCGCCTCGACCGCGAGCGCGACGTAGGCGGGCGCGCAGCCCATGACCGCGGTTGCCTCGTCGAAGTCCTCGTCGGGGATCTCGACCACGTGCCCGAGCAGCTCGAGCTTGGCGCGCGCCTCGTCGCTGGCCGAGCCGGCGACGCAGAGGACGCCCTGGCGCACTTCGACGCCGACGTTGGGCATCGCCCGCAGGACGTGCTCGGCGCCCGGGAAAGCGCTCTGGAGCCGCTCCAGGGGCACAACGGCGAGGACCGAGACGACCTCCTTGGCCCCGCTCAGCTCCGGCGCCACCTCGTCGAGCTTGTTCGGCTTCACCGCCAGCACCAGGAGGTCGGCCCGCTCGGCGATCTCCGCGTTGGAGACCGCCTCTCCCCCCAGCTCCTCGGCCAGCTGCCGCGCGCGGCCCGAGCCGCTGTCGGAGAAGAGCATCCGCTCGAACTCGCCCTTCCAGCCGCGCGCGATTGCGGCGGCCATGTTGCCCGACCCTACGAAGCCGACGATCATGGCTCCGGAGACTATTGACCGGGGCAGGTCAGGACTGGTTGAAGAAACCCTTGTCGATCAGCCTCGCCTTTTCCTCGGCGGAGACCTCGACGTTGCGGGGCGTCAGCAGGAACATCTTCTCGGCGATCCGCTGCATGCCGCCGTCCAGGGCGTAGGTGAGCCCGGAGCAGAAGTCGATCATCCGCTTCGAGAGCTCGTGGTCGGCGGTCTGCAGGTTGAGGATCACCGGGACCGAGCGTTTGAACTGGTCGGCGACCTGCTGGGCGTCGTTGAAGTTGCGGGGGATGACCAGGTGGACCTGGACGTCGGCGCCGTTGCCGCCGTTGTCGACCGGGCGCAGCGTGCGGGTGCGACCGCCGCCCATCGGCTCGTCGTCGGCGAAGATGTCGTCGATCTCGTCGCGGCGGGGCCGGCGCGAGGTCGGCAGGCGCCGCACCGACGAGGAGCTCCCTTCGCCGCGTTCGCGGCGGCCGTCGTAGGCGTCCTCGACCCCGGTCTCGGGCTCGAAGTCTTCCTCGTACTCGGGGCCGTAGTCGTGATCCTCAGCCAGTCCGAAGTAGACCAGCGCTCTATGCCAGGTGTCTTTGAGGGCCATCTGTCTCGCGTCTTTCGGCTTCCACCGGCCGACTCCTTTACGAATTATCCCCAGTTTTGCCGCAAATCACACGAAGAGGCCGCGCCCGAGGCGGATGATCGTCGCCCCCTCCTCCACCGCGACGCGCCAATCCTGCGAGGTGCCCATCGAGAGCCGCTGGAGCCCGTGGGCGGCGGCCAGCTCCGCCAGGCGGGCGAAGTAGGGGCGCGAGCGCTCGGGGTCATCGCTGAACGGCGGCATCGTCATCAGGCCGCCGACCCGGACCGGGCAGCGCTCGAGGAAGCCCGCCAACTCCTCCGGCTCGACCCCGCCCTTGCCCTCCTCGCCGGAGAGGTTGACCTCGATCAGGACCTCGGCGTCCGGCGCGGCGTGCTTCCCGAGCTGGGCGAGGACCGAGTCGGTGGCGACGGAGTGGATCAGCCGGCAGATTGGAAGGACGAGCTTCAGCTTGCGGCTCTGCAGGTTACCGATGAAATCCCACTCGAAGGCGTCGCCCCAGCGCTCGCGCTTGGCGGCGAGGTCCTGCTGGCGGTTCTCGCCGACCAGCCGCACCCCCGCCTCGGCCAGCTTCCCCATCTCCTCCAGCGGCACGTACTTGGTGGCGACGAGGATCTCGACCCGCTCGCCGCAGACCTCCCTCGCCTCCTCCAGGTTCGCCGCGACCTTGGCCCCATCGATGCCGTGGATCAGCTCCGCCATCTACGCATCCAACCAGGCGAGGCCGGCCTGGCGACCGGTGCGCCCTTCGTCGCGGCGGTGGGAGAAGAACAGCTCCTCCTCGCAGCTGGTGCAGAGCCCGGCCGCCTCGACCCGCTCGACCCCGGCGCGCTGGAGCAGCCGCCGCGCCACCTCGGGCAGGTCCAGCATCCGCTCCGCCGCCACGCCGTCGCCCAGGTCCGCGAAGGCATCCAGGACCTCCTCGCCGACCTCGTAACAGCAGGGACCGATTCCCGGTCCGATCGCCGCCGCGGTCGCTTCGACCGCCTCGGCCCCCTTGGCGAGGATTCCGCCGGCAAGCCCGCGCCAGCCGGCGTGGACCATCGCCACCC
>JALZHV010000247.1 GCA_030860625.1 Actinomycetota bacterium | reverse complement strand
GTGCTCGGCCGCTTCGGCCCGCCCGCCGGGGCCTCCCCGCGCGCGGTCGGCGTCCGCCTCGACGGCGGCGACTCGGACCTCGCCGAGGTGGTGCGGGCGCTCGACGCCGAGGACATCGCGATCGAGCACCTACAGCTGCACGCGCCCTCCCTCGACGACGTCTTCCTCGCCAAGACCGGCCGCTCGCTGGAGGGCTCGGAGGACTCCGGGCAGGAGGCCGGCCCCGCGGAGGCGGAGACGGCAAGCCCGGCGTGAACGCCGCCCTGCGCATCCAGGTCGGCCAGCTCGCCCGCCGTTCGGTACTGCGGACCCTGCGCCAGCCGGCGCAGATCGTCCCCGCCCTCGTCTTCCCGCTCTTCCTGCTCGCGGTCAACTCCGGCGGGCTCGAGGACGCCACCCACCTGCCCGGCTTCCCGACCGACTCCTACCTCACCTTCGCCCTCGCCGTGCCGTTCATGCAGGGGGCGCTCTTCTCGGTGATGAACTCCGGCACCGACCTCGCCCGCGACATCGAGACCGGTTTCCTCAACCGGCTGGCGCTGACCCCGCTGCGCGGCGCCGCCCTGCTCAGCGGCCTGCTGGCGGGATCGGTCGTGCTCGGGATCGTCCAGGCAGTCGTCTACCTCGCGGTCGGGTTGATCGCGGGCGCCGAACTCGCCGCCGGCCCGGCCGGGGTGCTGGTCATCGTCGCCCTCTCGGTGACGATCACCGTCGCCTTCGGGTCGATCGGCCTCTTCGCCGCCCTGCGCTTCGGCAACGGCGAGGCGGTCCAGGGCCTCTTTCCCGTCTTCTTCGTCTTCCTCTTCCTCTCGACGATGGCGCTGCCGCTCGACCTGCTCGAGACCGACTGGTTCCACGCCGTCGCCAGCGCCAACCCGGTCTCCTATCTCCTGCAGGCGCTGCGCTCGCTCCTGATCGAAGGCTGGAACCTCGGCGAGCTGGCCCTCGGCTTCGGGATCGCCGGGGCGATCCTGGCGATCGGCATGTTCGCCGCCAGCAGCGCCCTGAAGACGAGGATGGTGCGGACGTGAGCGCGCCCCGGCCCGCCGGCCCGCCGATCGCCAACAGGATCACCGTCGCCCGCGCGGTGGCCTGGCGCAGCATCCACAACTTCCTCACCAACCCGGCCTTCATCGTGCCGGCGGTGATGTTCCCGCTCTTCTTCTTCATCTCGTTCGCCGGCGGCCTCTCGGCGATCAGCAACGCTCCGGGCTTCGACTTCCCCAGCGGCTACACGGCCTTCCAGTTCGTCTTCGTGCTGCTCCAGTCGGCGGCCTTCGGCGGCGTCTTCACCGGCTTCGCGATGGCGCGCGATTTCGAGAGCGGCTTCGGCCGCCGCTACATGCTCGCCGCCAGCCACCGCAGCGGCATCGTCGCCGGCTACGTGCTGGCGGCGCTCTTCCGCGCCCTGGTCACCTGGGTCATCCTCACCGCCGTCGCCCTCGCCGCCGGGATGGACATCGACGGCGGCGGCATCGACCTCTTCGGCCTCTACGGCCTGGCGCTGCTGGTCAGCGTCGCCGCGACCCTGTGGGCGGCGGGGGTGGCGCTGCGGGTGCGCTCGATCCAGGGCGGCCCGCTGATGCAGTTCCCCACCTTCCTCGTCCTCTTCCTCGCTCCCGTCTACGTCCCCCTCGACCTCCTCAGCGGCTGGATCCACACCGTCGCCAAGGTCAACCCGGTCACCGCCCTCCTGGAGGCCGGCCGCGGCTTCATCTCCGGCGACCCGGTACTGATCGCCACCAGCTTCGCCATCGCCGCCGCCCTCATCCTCCTCTTCACCCTCTGGGCCCGCGGCGGCCTGCGCAGCGCCGAAGCCGCTGGCTGAGCCATCTACGTGACCAAAGTCACGCCGCCGCAGCCCCCCGCCAGAGAAGCTGCCGAATCTTGGCTTCTGATGCGGAAATTCCGGGTAACTGGACAGAGTGACGATCTAAAGTGTCATTTGTGTCGCAGAGACCCCTGGAGCTGATCCTCGCTCGCAACCTGATGTCGGCGCTCTCGACCCCTGCCTTCCTCGTCGACGAGGGGGGTCTGCTCGTCTTCTACAACGAGGCGGCGGGAATGCTGCTCGGCAAACGGTTCGAGGAACTGGGGACGGTCGGGGTGCAGGAGTGGGGCTCGCTGTTCGGCCCCTTCGACGAGAACGGCGAGCCGATCCCCTACGACGACCTGCCGATCGTCAAAGCGGTGCGCGCCGGCCGCCCGGCGCACGCCGAGCTCTCGGTCCGGTCGACCGACGGGGCGCTCCACGACGTCGAGGTCTCTGCCTTCCCGATCCTCACCCAGCACGGCTCGCAGGGGGCGATCGCGGTCTTCTGGCCCTCGCTGGCCGGCCTCGACGGCAACGGGGCGGGGCCGGCGTGAAGGTCAAGCTCTGGGGGACGCGCGGGTCGGTCCCGGCGCCCGGGCCGGAGACGATCCGCTATGGCGGCAACACCTCCTGCGTCGGCGTCACCCTCTCGGACGGCTCGGTCCTGGCGCTCGACGCCGGCACCGGCATCCGCTGCCTCGGCCTCTCCCTCCCCGAGGAGCCGACCCGCCTCCACATCCTCCTCACCCACCTCCACCTCGACCACATCCAGGGCCTCGTCTTCTTCGCCCCCGCCTTCCGGCCGCAGACCGAGATCGTGATCTGGGGGCCGGCTTCGCCGGAGGCCTCGCTGCGGGACCGGATCGCCCGCTACATCTCCGCCCCCCTCTCCCCCGTCGAGGTCCGCGAGCTGCCCTGCGACGTCTCCTTCCGCCACTGCCCGGAGAGCGAGTGGGAGATCGGCTCGGCCCGGATCCGCTCCGCCGGAGTCGCCCACCGCGGCCCTACCCTCGGCTACCGGATCGACGACGGCGACTCCTCGCTGACCTACATCCCCGACCACGAGCCGGCCCTCGGGGCCGACCTCGATGAGCTCGAGGAGGACTGGATCTCCGGCTTCGAGCTGGCCCGGGACACCTCGCTCTTGATCCACGACGGCCAGTACACCGACGCCGAGTACCCCAACCACGTCGGCTGGGGCCACTCGGCCCTGGCGCACTCGCTCAGCTTCGCCCGCCGGACCGGGGCCGAGCGCACCGTCCTCTTCCACCACGACCCGCTCCACTCCGACGAGCAGCTCGACCGCCTGCAGGACGAAGCGCGGGAGCGGTGGGTGGAGATGGGCTGCGACCCAGCGGGCGTAGAGGTCGCGGTCGAGCGCAGCGAGTACGAGCTGCCGGCGAGGGTGGCCGCCCCCGCCGCGACCGCGTGAGCGGGATCGAGGCAGCCGCGGAGCGCTCGCCGCTGGTGCGGGCGGCGCTGGAGAAGGCCCGGATCGCCCACGAGGGACAGGTCCGCAACGGCAGCGGCGGCATGCCCTACGTCGAGCACCCGAAAGCGGTGGCGTCGATGCTGGTCGAGCGCGACCACCGCGACGAGGTGCTGGCGGCGGCGCTCCTGCACGACGTCGTCGAGGACTCCGAGACCACGGTCGAGGAGCTGCGCGAGCTGTTCGGCGACGAAGT
>JALZHV010000246.1 GCA_030860625.1 Actinomycetota bacterium | reverse complement strand
GCGCGGCGCCGAGCCGGTGCGGGTGGCGCTGGCCGGCCGGCCGCACTCGGCGGCGCTGATGCCGACCGAGGACGCCGCGCCCGGCTTCCTCGGCCTCGTCCCGGAGGACGTGGACTTCACCAACGAAGTGGCGGCGCGGGTGGGCCTGCGGATCGCCCTCCACCGTCCGGGCCGCGCGACCCGCAAGATCGCCGCCCCGATCATGTTCTGCGTCTGCGACCGCGACAGCGTCGCCCCGGCGAAGGCGACCCTCCGCCACGCCGCCCGCGCCCCCCGCGGCGAGGTCCACCGTTACCCGATCGGGCACTTCGACATCTACAAGGGCGAGGACTTCGAGCGCGCGGTCACCGACCAGCTCGACTTCCTCCACCGGCACCTGCCGGTGACTGCCGCCTAGCTACTCCCCGAACTCCATCAGGTTCTCGAGGAAGCTCTTTTTCTTCGACTTCTTGTAGGGCTTATGGGACTTGTGCTCGCGGCGGTCGTCGTGGTCGCGGGGCGGGCGGTCCTCGTAGCCGCGGTCGCGATCGGAGTACTCGCGCTCGTAGTGGGAGTTCTCGGCGTCGACGAGGCGCTCGAGCTCGCCGCGGTCGAGGAAGATGCCGCGGCACTCGGTGCACTGGTCGACGGTGACGCCGTTGCGCTCGTAGCTGCGCATCGCGCCGCCGCACTTGGGGCAGGTGAGGGTCTGGGTCGTGTTCATGGCCCTAACTTACCGGCGCCGGGCCTCTGCTTCAGGCGCTTTTGAAGGTTTTCGGTTCGCCGAGGAGGCGTCCGTTGGGGCCCATCAGGATCGCCACGGCGGGCGAGAGCAGCAGGATCATGTCTTCGGTGAGGTTGACGCCCGATTCTTCGGGGCTGGGGATGTTGATCGTCACCGCTTTGGTCTTGGAGGGCCATTCGACGCGGACCAGCTGGCTCCCGAGCCCGAATTTGCCCGGCACTTCTTCGGCCTGTTTGGCGCGCGGCACGGGGATCCCGTTGGGGGTGAACTTCGGACCTTCGTTCAGGCCGCCTCTCGACCACCCTTCGATCGGGCTTTCGGTCACTTTCTGACCGCCGACGTTGAGGGATTCGATTTCCTCGGCGTTGTAGTTGAACACGTAGACGTTGCCCAGGGTGGCTTGACTCTCGGTCATGGTTACTCCTGTGGTGGGTGTGGATGACAGGGGCGCCGCGGAATCCGCGGCGCCCCAGCCGGCTCAGGCGTCTTGGAGGTTTTTCGGCGGGCCGAGGAGGCGGCCGTTCGGGCCGAGCAGGATCGCCGAGGAGGGTGAGATCAGCAGGATCAGGTCTTCGGTGAGGTTGACACCCGATTCTTCGGTGTTCGGGATGTGGACCGTCACCGTCTTGGTTTTGGAAGGCCATTCGGCGCGGACCAGCTGGTCCCCGAGGCCGAATTTACCCGGCACTTCTTCCGCTGGCTTGGCACGCGGAACGGTGATCCCGCGAGGGGTGTACTTCAGGCCTTCTTTTTCGGTGCCTTTCGACCATCCTTCGATCGGTTTCTGGGTGACTTTTTCACCGGCGACGTTGAGGTTTTCGATTTCCTCGGAGTAGTAATTGAACACATATACATTGCCCAGGGTGGCCTGAGCTTGACTCTCGGTCATGTTTCCTCCAGTAGTGGATGTTGATTGGTCGGTGAGATGAAGGGAAGGGCCGGGATCGGCAAAGGGTTCGGTTTCAGCGGCGCGCCCGACTGGGCGGTCAGCATCAGGCAGCCCCGTAGGGCAAAGGCGACCACGTCTTCTTCAAACGAGAAGTACGGGGATTGGAGGGTGAAAGGGAAGAGGTACGTGATGCGAGGTTCGCTTTCGAAGGTCACCCTCAGAGTGTTCTCACCGAGGTGCGGACTCCCCGGTTCTTCGTACTTGGTGATAGCGAATGAGGTACCAAAAGGTTTATAAGTGGAGACCGGACAGGGGCGGAGGGAACCCACCTGTTCGTCATTGATGGCGAGGGCTAGAAAGGAAATGGTGGGATTGAAGACGAAAAGGGAGCCCATAGAGTTAAAGTAAAGAAATCCAGAATAACTCGGTTACCCTATAGTAATTCCGATGGAATTCCGCCTGCTCCGGTCCTCCGGGAGCAACGCGTTGTACGAGGTCCCGGACTGTGCAGGGCCTTGGGCTTACTTCCTCTGTAACGAAGCGGGTTCGGCAGCGAAGGAAACCCTGACCATGGGGGAATCGTGGTCCTACTCGGGGGCCTACCTGGTCAGCAAGGAAGAGCTGACGCTGCCGCCGGGGGAACTGGCTTCCCGTCTGGGATTGAAGCCCGAAAGCCGTGCACTTATGTGGGTGAACTCAATCGAACCCTCGTTCGATGGTGTAACGGTCCTGATGTCACCCACTTCAGAGCGGGTGATCGGCGGCAGTGTGAGCATCGCCTTCGGCAACGTCGGCCTCTCGCTCCCGAACGGGACCTCCGTCCGCCTCACCGACGAAGGGCTTCGCTTCAGCGACCCTGGGATCCAGCTCCAGCGCGGGAGGCAGGGCTACAACCTGCGCCCAGAAGCCGGCAACGTCACGATCTCCCTGGCGCCGGCGGCGGCCGGGCGCCTCTGCTTCTCGGGCAACTGGCAGGCCTTCGAACTCTTCGCGCTCTGCCGCGACAAGTTCAACTCCTCCGGCCCCGCCCGCGGCGGCGAGTTGCGCTACTTCCACGGCCCGGAAGCGAGCGAAACGCTCTCCTATCCGCTGTTCGCGGCGATCCCGCCCGAAGACGAACGCGAACTCCAGCTCGACCTCGAGCTCGACCCGCTGGCGCCGTTTGACGGCGCCCACACCCGGATGCTCTTCCGGGCCGCCCCGCCCCTGGAGAGCGCCTACGGCTCGAGCACCTCGGGCGGCGCCGTCACCCTCACCCCGCTGGCCGAGGGGGAGCAGCGGGCAGGGTTCTACTTCGGCGCCCGGCCGGGCGAAAGGGGCGAAGCCGCGGTCTACCTGGCGCCGCTCGGAGCGTTCGCGCTCGGCCTCCAGGAAGGCGCGGGGGCCGAGGAGGACGACCTGCGGCTGATGTGCGGGACGAGCGGCCTCGAGTACCTGGCGGCGGCCGCCGGCGACCGGCTCGTCTTCGTGCCCGGCCAGGCCGCCTTCGCGCCGAACTTCGGCAGCAAGTCGAAGAGCGAGAGCGGCGAACCGCTGCTCGAAGCGAAATACACGACCTCCTGGGTCGAACTCGCGCCTGGGGAAGGGAACGCCGCGCGGGCCTACTTCGGCCAGCCCGACGCCTCGCCCAACTACGGGGCGGGCACCGTCCCGGCCCGCGAAGGCAAGGAGATGACGCTGCCGGCGGCGGTGGCCTCGCGGGTGCGCGAGCTCCCCGAAGGCTCGAACGCCTTCCCGCTCGTCCTCTACGGCGGCGCCCTCGTCCCAGCCGACCTTCCGGCCCCGGCGGCGAAGACGCTGATGGAGTTCGAGGGCTTCGCGCTCGCCCCCGAACGCGGCGCCCGGCTGCGCCAGTCCCCGCCCGCCGAAGGGCTCGCCGCCGCGGCCGACCCAGCCCCG
>JALZHV010000012.1 GCA_030860625.1 Actinomycetota bacterium | reverse complement strand
GGCCCAGAGGGCCCGCCCTTCGACTCATGCCTGTTAGACAAGCAAGACGGTTAGGCGATTAGTCCCATTCCGCCGGTTCGACGTTCGGGCAGCCCCCGACACCTTTTTCGGTGCACGGGAAGGTCAGGGTCCCGTTGGTGTTTTTGACGCCGAACGTCTGGGTGGTTTTACTGCCGACCATGATGATTTCGTAGCCGGTAGCGGTAGCGCTGGCGACTTTGTTTTCTTTGAAGGTCGCGTTCGCGAGGGTCGGCTCGATTTTTTCGAGTTCGGCTTTGGTCGCGCCTTCGTAGCTGCCGTTGTGGTCGGTGGCGTAGGTCTCCATCGCGACCTGAGCGCTGTGGGCGTACTCCTTGGCTTTCGCGTCGCCAGCCTTGTTCTTCTGGTTGAAGAAGGCGGGCAGCGCGATCGCGGCCAGGATGCCGAGGATGAGCATGACGACGAGGAGCTCGATCAGGGTGAAACCCGCCTCGCGATCGCCGTCGAGCCGGGCGCCTACTTTGGCCCGGAGATTCTGGAGAAACATTTAGAGACCTCCTATGGTCCTAATCGTTTGCGCCAGAGCCCCGTCGCATGAAGCCACGTGGTGTCTGTCGACCCCGGTGGTAGCCCGGCCGACTCCGAAGGAGTCCCGACGGCTTTGCGCCCCCGCCTCACAGCGAGTTTGCCTTTGGCACCGAAGCACTGGCAGATTCATCACACGCCCTTCATCGGCCCGCTGCTCCCAAGACTTGATCCCTGAAATTTGGGTGGAGTCCGGCGAAAAATCGGATCGCTGGACGCGCGTCCAGGAGAGGGCCGCGAAAACCGATTAGCGGCTCAGCGGATCTTGTCGTAGAGGCTGAAGATCGGCAGGTACATCGCGACCACGATGAACCCGACGATGCCGCCGATGAAGACGATCATGATCGGCTCGATCAGCGAGGTGAGCGCTTTCACCTTCGCGTCCACCTCGGCCTCGTAGAAGTCGGCGACTTTGGAGAGCATGTGCTCCAGCTGGCCGGTTTCCTCGCCGACCGCGACCATGTGGCCGACCATCGGCGGGAAGATCGCGTTCGACTGGATCGGCCCCGCCAGCGAGCCGCCGCGCTTGGCCGAGGCGTAGACGTCTTCCATCGCCTGCTCGAGGACGATGTTGCCGGAGGTTTCCCCGGTCAGCTTGATCGCCTGCAGCATCGGCACGCCGGCCGAGACCGAGCCCGAGAAGGTGCGCGACCAGCGGGCCAGCGCCACCTTCTGGATCACGTCGCCGACCTGCATCGGCAGCTTCAGGACGAAGCGATCCCACATGTCTTTGCCTTTTTGGGTCCGCTTCCATTTGAAGAAGCCGATGAAGAGGGCGGCCAGGGCCGGGAAGAGGATGAACCAGTAACCGGTGAGCACGTCCGAGGCGGCGACGCAGATCTGGGTCGGGAACGGCAGCGAGGTGTCTTCGCCCGGGTTGTCTTCGGCGATTTCTTCGAAGATGCCGACGAAGACCGGGATCACGAACGCGACCACCGCGACCAGCACGACCATCGCGAAGCTGAAGATCAGCGCCGGGTACATCATCGCCGATTTGACCTGGCGCCTGAGGGCGTCGGTCTTCTCCACCTGGTAGGCGATCCGGTCGAGCGCGTCCTCGAGCCGCCCCGACTCCTCGCCGGAGCGGACCATCGCCCGGTAGAGGCGGTCGAAGACGTCGGGGTGGCGGGCCATCGCCTGCTCCAGCGTGCTCCCCGCCTCGATGTCGGCGCGGACGCCGCCGATCGCCTCCTTGATCCGTTCGTCCTGCGTCTGCTCCTCGAGCGTGTGGAGGCTGCGCAGCATCGGCATGCCCGAGGCGACCAGCGTCGCGAACTGGCGCGAGAAGACCGCCAGTTCGCGCATGTCGATTTTCTTCCAGGTGCGCCAGAGGTCCTCGACCTTGAAGGGCTCGCTCTTCTCGCTGACGTCGAGGACGATCAGGCCGCGCTGGCGCAGCTGCTCGGAGACCTGGGCCTTGGACTCGGCATCGATCTCGCCGGCGGTCGAGGTGCCGGCGGGGTCCATCGCCCGGAAGGCGAAGGTGGTCGTCGCCGTGGCCATCGGCTAGCCCCCCTGCGTGTAGGCGGGGGTGGCAGCGGCGGGCGGGTAGGCCGGGCCCCCGTTGCCTTCTTGGTACATCCCCACCTGGGGCTGCGCCGCCCCGCCGAGCAGCCGCTTGAGCTCCTCCGGCACCGAGGCGCGCTGTTCGGCCAGCGAGCGGGTGATCTTGCCGGCGCGGACGAGGCGGGCCAGGTCGGCGTCCATCGTCTGCATCCCGACCGCGCCCGAGGTCTGCACCGCGGCGTAGATCTGGTGGGTCTTGCCCTCGCGGATCAGGTTGCGGATCGCCGGGGTCGGCACCAGCACCTCGGTGGCGACCGTGCGGCCCATGCCGTCGGCCGTGGGCAGCAGCTGCTGGGTGACGATCCCCTGCAGGGCGATCGAGAGCTGGGTCCGCACCTGGCCCTGCTGCTGGGGCGGGAAGACGTCGATGATCCGGTCGACCGTCTGCGCGGTCGACTGGGTGTGCAGGGTGGCGAAGACGAGGTGGCCGGTCTCGGCCGCGGTGAGCGCGGTGGAGATCGTCTCCAGGTCCCTCATCTCGCCGACCAGGATCACGTCGGGGTCCTCTCGCAGGGCGGCGCGCAGGCCGAGCGCGAAGTCGTCGGCGTCGGCGCCCACCTCGCGCTGGTTGACGATCGATTTCTTGTGTTTGTGCAGGAACTCGATCGGGTCCTCGATCGTGAGGATGTGGTCCTGGCGCTCGCTGTTGATCAGGTCGATCATCGCCGCCAGGGTCGTGCTCTTGCCCGAGCCGGTCGGGCCGGTGACGAGGATGAAGCCGCGCGGTTTCTGGGTCAGGTCGCGCAGGACCGGCGGCACCCCGAGCGAGTCGAGGGCGGGGATCTCCTGGGGGACGAGGCGGAAGGCGGCGCTGACCGAGCCGCGCTGCATGAAGCAGTTGACGCGGAAGCGGGCGACGCCGGGGATCGCGTAGGCGAAGTCGAGCTGTTTGTGGTTCTCGAAGCGTTTGCGCTGGTCGTCGTTGAGGATGCTGAAGATGATCTCCCGGGTCTCCTGGGGCTTCAGCATCGGGAAGTCCTCCATCGGGGTGATCTTCCCCTTCTCGCGCATCGCCGGCGGGAAGCCGGCGGTCAGGTGGACGTCGGAGGCCTTGACCTCGACCATCCGGCGCAGGACGTCTGAGAAGTCGAACGACTGCATCGAGGTCTAGATCGGCAGGTGCGGCCGAAACCTCAAGGGCCGCACGCGATCGACCCGGGGTCAAGCGGTGACGCGGAGGACCTCCTCGAGGCTGGTCTTCCCGGACCGCACCTTGGCCAGCCCGTCCTCGCGCAACGTCAGCATCCCCTCTTCGCGGGCGACCGCGGCGATTTCCGCCTCGGCGGCGTGCGAGACCGTCATGTCCTTGATCCGCTCGCTCATTTTCATCACCGAGTAGAGGCCGACCCGGCCGCGGTAGCCGCTCTGGTTGCAGCGGCTGCAGCCGATCGGTTCGTAGGCCTCGACCTCGGCGCCGACCCGCAGCCCCGCCTCGGTCAGCGCCTGCGGCGGCACGACCGTGCGCCGCTTGCAGTGGGAGCAGAGCTGGCGGGCCAGGCGCTGGGCGACCACGCAGTCGACCGAGGAGGCGGTGAGGAAGGACTCGATGCCCATCTTAGTCAGCCGGGTGATCGCCCCTGGGGCGTCGTTGGTGTGGAGGGTCGAGAGCATCATGTGGCCGGTCAGCGCGGCCTCAATCGCGATCCGCGCCGTCTCGCCGTCGCGGATCTCGCCCACCATCACGATGTCGGGATCGGCGCGCAGGATCGAGCGCAGCCCGGTGGCGAAGTCGAGCCCGGCCTTGCGGTTGACGTTGATCTGGCTGATGCCGTCGAGCTGGTACTCGACCGGGTCCTCGACGGTGATGATCTTCTTCTCCGTCGAGTTCATCTCGCGCAGGGCGGCGTAGAGGGTCGTGCTCTTTCCCGAGCCGGTCGGGCCGGTGACGAGAACGGCCCCGTAGGCCTGCTGGAAGGCGTGCTGGAAGCGCTCCCTGGCGGTCCCGTCCATGCCCAGGTCGTCGAGGCTCCGCTGCGCGGTTTCTTTGTCGAGGATGCGGATCGTCGCCCCCTCGCCGCGCTGCGTCGGCAGCGTCGTGATCCGCAGGTCGACCTTTTTGTCCTCGACGGTGACGCTGACGCGGCCGTCCTGGGGGACCCGCTTCTCGGCGATGTTGAGGTCGCTCATGATCTTCACGCGGGAGATCACGGCGCTGATCATCCGCTTCGGCACGTGGGCCGCCTCGCGGAGGACGCCGTCGATCCGGAAGCGGACCCGCATCTCCCCCTCGCCCGGCTCGAAATGAACGTCGGAGGCCCCCTCCCCCGCGGCCTGGCCGAGGATGCTGTAGACGAGCTTGATCACCGGCGCGTCTTCGGCGCTGACCTCGAGGTCGGCGAGCTCGGCCAGCTCCCCTTCTTCCTCCTCCTGCGCGTCCTCGGTAACCGCCTCGCTGACCGCGCTCTGCAGCGTGTTGAGTCGGACTATCAGGGCTTCGATGTCCTCCTCGGCGGCGACGGCGATGCGGCAGTCGAGCCCGGTCGCCATCTGAACGTCGTCGACCGCCAGCACGTTGGTCGGGTCCGACATCGCCACCAGCAGCGTCTCCTGGTCGACGAAGCCGACGGGCAGCGCGTGGTAGCGGCGCGCGGTGTTGACCGGGATCAGGTTCGCCGCCGCCATGTCCACCTGGTAGGCGGAGAGGTCGACGTGGTCGAGCCCGTAGCGCTCGGCGATCGCCCGCGAAAGCTGGTCGCCGGTGATCGCGCCCTGGGTCAGCAGCAGCGCCTCGGGCGGCACCCCGGCGGTGCGGCCCTCTTCGATCGCCTGGTTGACGCGCTCCTGAGGCAGGTAGCCGAGCTCGATCAGGACGTCGGTGATGAACCCCTGCGAGCGGCCGCGGGAGCGCGGCGGCGTCAGCCCAGGAGTGCCGCCGGCGTCGGGATCGAGCTGGGGCGCGGTGGAGTCGCCGGAGTCGGGGACCGGCCGCAGGTGGGTCGGGTAGTCGTTGATCGCCATGTTCAGGGGTGGTAATCGAGCGTCGGGCCCTTGTAGCCCGCGTCGACCACCGCCTGAACGACGCTTTCGGGGCTCTGGTACCCGTAGTGCACCGAGGCCGTCGCCACTCCGCCGCCGTCCCGCTTCGGGGACAGCACGACGAGCGCCGGCACCTGCTCGACGCCGACCCCGCCGGTGATCGCCGTGTAGCGGGCGATCTGGTTGGCCGGGACGACGAAGCTGACGACATCAGAGAGACGGGAGAGCCCGTCCGCCGCGTCGCGGATCAGGCGGTCGTCGATGCCTCCTTCGCGGACGAAGATGAGCACGACGGTGGCGCCGGAGTTCCAGGCGTCGACGACCCGCGCCGGCGGCTCGATCGGCGGCACCGCCGCCAGCGAGGCGCTCGCCGAGGCCGGGGCCGTGGCTTCCACCGCTTCGACCGAGCCTTCTTCGACCGGCGCGCTTTCCAGGGCAGTGGCGGCTTCGCCGCCTTCGGCGACTTCTTCTTCGCCGCCGCCCATCGTTGACATCAGGAAGAGGCCGACCGCGACCAGCAGGACGCCGATCACGGCGATCTGGACCATCGGGTTGCTGTTGAGCTTCTCCCTCATACCTTCGCTTACTAGCTCGGCAATATCCGCCGAGAGCTTGAGCCGCGGGCGAGGTCTAGCAGGCCGGGCCGCCGCTCAGCAGCTGGCGTTGGGGGGCGAGGCGGTGGCGCCGGTGCACTCGACGTAGGACTGGCGCTCGAAGATCGTCGCGCCGCCGATCTGGGGAGGTTTGAAGCCCTCGTCCTGCATCACGATCGCGTTGTTGTCGAGGTGGACCGTTTTGCCCGCGATCACGCCTCTGTAGATCGCGTTGTTTTTGACCACGATGTGCGAGTTGGGCGCGTAGACGAGGAACTCGTTGCCCAGCCCTTCTTCTTCTTCCTTCTTGTTCATGTTGTTCGAGAATTCGATCGACGTCGAGATTTTTTCCGAGCCCATCACGTAGAGGCCGGGGACGTCGAATTTCCCGAACTCGGGCTGGTAGCCGGTCGAGGTGATGCTGGCGTTGTTGTTGATGTCGATCTGCTTTTCGCCCGCTTTGATGCCGCAGTTCTCGGGCGTGTCGAAGAAGAGCCGGACCTGCGCCCCGTCGGCCATCACCAGGTGGGAGTTGTTGCGGATGTAGAGCCGGCAGATCCAGTAGTCGCCGCCGCCGAGGGTCAGCATCGTGTTGTTGGAGGCGTAGATCGTGCGGGTGGCCGGGTTCCACGGCTCCGTGCTTCCCCATTTGCCGGTGTAGGTGTCCGTCTGGCAGCCAGACGGTTCCCGCGTCGTCGAGGTGATTTTCGTGCAGGTGACCAGCCGGTAGTTGTGGTTGTTGGTGGCGATGTCGGTCGGCATGAACGAGCTGACGGGCGGCAGCGTCACGTTGCCTTCGGTGACCTGGTAGCCCGCGCACTGGGTCCCGTTGTTGTCGATTTCGGTTTTTTTGCCGACGCCGTGGCGGATGTTGCCGCAGACGTTGCCGTTGTTCTCGACGTAGACGTTGCCGTTGGTCCCGACCCCGACCCGGGCGTCGGCATTGTTGTCGATCTGGACGTCGTCGATACCGATCAGCCCCTCTTTGGCGAGGGCGCTGCCGACCGTGGTCGTTTTGTAGGTGATCGCGATCCGGCGGCTGACGTTGTCGGCGGTGCCGGTGGCGACGACGCTCATCGTCGTGCTGGGGGTCACCGGAGTGGCGCGGTAGACGTAGGTCGAGCCCCCGACGGTGCCGCTGACCGCGGGGCACCAGCCGTCGGTGGCCACTCCCGAGAGCACCAGTTTCCCGTTGCTCACCGCCAGGCAGGGGCTCGAGGGCCCAAGCGCGCTGGCGTAGCGGTTAAGCCGCAGCAGGGCGACGTTGGCGCCGGCGTCGGCGGCCGCGATCGCGCTCTTGGAGTCGTTGTCCCGGGCGCTTCCCTGCTGCACGTTGACCGACGACATCATCGCCGCCCCGGCGAGCCCCATGCTGGCGATCATCGCGAACATCGCCGTCGGCAAGGCCATGCCTGCTTGATTGCGACGCAGGTCGCGGAGGAGCAGGATGAACCGGTCTATTGCGAACATCGCGATTTGGATCGGCCTCCCTGCCCGGCGGCTTGAGGCGACAGCCGCCGCAGGCGGCCCGTTCTGGACGCTCGTACTACTCCCCAGCGGGGGCAAGCTGCTCGATCCCGCTCGCCCGCTGGCCGCCGGCGGCCAGCATCAGCTTGAAGTCGTGCGGGCTGGAGGCGTACTCCAGCGCCACGGACTCGGTGACTTTGCCCTCCATCACGTACTGGAGCAGGGACTGGTCGAAGGTGCGCATCCCGTAGTACTCGCCCTCGGCGATCACCTCGGTGATCTTGCCGGTCTCCTCCGGGTTCATGATCAGGTCCTGGACGCGGCCGGTGACGACGAGGATCTCAGAGGCGGGGACGCGGCCGTCGCCGGTGACGTCGGGGACGAGGCGCTGGGCGATCGCCCCCTTCAAGGTCGCTGCCAGCATGACGCGGGCCTGGTGCTGCTGGTGGGGCGGGAAGAAGTCGACGATGCGGTTGATCGTCTCGGTCGCATCGAGGGTGTGGACGGTCGAGAACACGAGGTGGCCGGTCTCGGCCGCCGACAGCGCCGTGCGCACCGTCTCCTCGTCGCGCATCTCGCCGATCAGGATCACATCGGGGTCCTGACGCAGGACGCGGCGCATCGCCCGGGCGAAGCTTTCGGTGTCGGAGCCGACTTCGCGCTGGTTGACGATCGAGTTCTTGTCCGGGTGCAGGTACTCGATCGGGTCCTCGAGGGTGACGATGTGGTCGGTCCGGGTGCGGTTGATGTGGTCGATCATCGCCGCCAGCGTCGTGCTCTTGCCCGAGCCGGTGGTGCCGGTGACGAGGACGATCCCGCGCTGCTCTTCGGCCAGTTTGGTCACCACCGGCGGCAGCCCCAGCTCTTCGACCGAGCGGATTTCGAACGGGATCGCGCGGCAGACGATCGAGATCGAGCCGCGCTGCTTGAAGGCGTTGACGCGGAAGCGCGAGAGACCGGGGACCGAGTAGGAGAAGTCCGCCTCCCCGCATTCCTCGAATTCGGTCATCGAGCGGACCTCGGCCATGTCCTGGAAGGCCTTTTCGGTGTCTTCCGGTCTCAGCGACTGGTACCCCTCGAGCGGCGCCAGATCGCCCTGCATGCGCGCGGTAGGCGGGACGCCGACCTTCACGTGCAGATCCGACCCTCCTCGCTCCACCAGGGTCCGTAGTGCGGAGTCAATGTCGAACATCCCGGTCTCTATCGGCCGGGCAGCCAGATCACTTAACGGTCCTTACGCAGGCGCAAGAAAGGGACCGGATGCCCTTCTCCGAAGACCGTCGCGCAGCTCCCCAGCCGCCGACCGGGTCAGCTGAGGTGCTTCAGGCGCTGCGGTTGGGAGCTGATGCCCCTCTCCCGGAGGCTCCAGAGACCACGATTGCGCCCTAGACCGCGATCAGCTGCGCAACGGTCTCCGGGAGAGGGGCATCAGCTCCCCTCCCCCAGACCGTCGAAGAACTACTAAGCGACCTCGCGCAGTTTCTGCGCCTCACCGAGACTCTGGAGCTTTTTCAAGCTCTGGTTCTCGATCTGGCGAATCCGCTCGCGGGTGACGTTGAAGGTGCGGCCGACCTCGTCCAGGGTCCGCGGGTGCTCGCCGCCGAGCCCGTACCGCAGTTCGAGCACGCGACGCTCGCGGTAAGAGAGGTTCTCGAGCGCCTCTTTCAGCGCCTCTTTGGTCAGCAGGTCCGCGGCCCGGTCGAACGGGCTCTCGGCCTTCTCGTCGGCGATGAACTGGCCGAACTCCGACTCCTCCTCGTCGCCAACCGGCTTCTCCAGCGAGACCGGGGCCTGGGCGGAGCGTTTGATCGAGTCGACCTCCTCAGGGTCGATCCCCGTCACCTCGGCGATCTCCTCCGGGGTGGGCTCGCGGCCCAGCTCGGTGACCAGCTTGCGCTCGGCGCGGCCGATCTTGTTCAGCTTCTCGACGACGTGGACCGGGATCCGAATCGTCCGCGCCTTGTCGGCGAGCGCACGGGCGATCGCCTGGCGGATCCACCAGGTCGCGTAGGTGGAGAACTTGAACCCCTTGCGGTAGTCGAACTTCTCCGCCGCGCGGACCAGGCCGAGGGTCCCCTCCTGGATCAAGTCGAGGAAGGGCAGGCCCTGGTTCCGGTAATTTTTCGCGATCGAGACGACCAGTCGCAGGTTCGACTCGACCATTTTCTGCTTCGCGTCGAGATCGCCGCGCTCGATCCGTTTCGCGAGTTCGACCTCCTCCGCCGCGGTCAGCAGGCGGACTTTGCCGATGTCCTTGAGGAACAGCTGCAAGGAATCGGTCGTCATGTCCGGTTTCAGGTCGAGCGCCTGTTTCTGGCGCCGGCGGCCTTTTTTCCCGGTGTCGACGGGGAGCGCTTCGGCAGCGGCTTTCTGCGCCGGGTCCATGTCCTCGACGAGCTCGATCCCCGATTTCTCGAGGTGCCCGTAGAGGTCCTCGACGTCAGACTCGTCGAGATCGACCTCGGAGACCGCGGAGGCGACGTCGCCGAAGGTCAGCACGCCGAGCTGCTGCCCGCGATTGATGAGGTTTTTGACCTCCTCCAGTTCCTGAAGCTCTGCTACCAGCATCCGTTCTTACTCGTTTCCCTTGCGGTGGTCATTTAGTCCTGGGCGATGAAACCCGTCGCGAATTGAAGAGTCGCGCCGAGACCGACAAAAAGCGGACCGAGGGGATGGTCCGCGAAAGTAGCGTCTACGTCATTGTGCCCTAGTGGACGGGCGCCTAATCACAACAAACGCCTGTTCGCATGGTACTCGCTTCAGTTTGTGAAGTCAATGCCCAGATCCCCCCGCAATCCGGCTCCCTGGCTCCGCGCTTTCTGGCAGCGGGCCTACACCGAGAACGTCACCGGGCTCTCGGCGATGGTCGCCTACAACCTGATGCTGTCGGTCTTCCCGTTCGCCCTCCTCGTCCTCTTCGTCTTCGGCCAGGTGCTGCGGATCGAGGGGGTCGAGAGCAGCGTCCTCGCCGACCTGCAGCGTCTCTTCCCCGACGTCGAGGAGGAGACCCTGACCGACATCCTCGGCCGGATCGAGAACAACTCGACGACGATCGGGATCGTCGCCTTCGTCGGCTCGCTTTGGATCGGCGCTTCGTTCTGG
This sequence comes from Actinomycetota bacterium, assembly GCA_030860625.1. Classification (GTDB taxonomy): domain Bacteria; phylum Actinomycetota; class Thermoleophilia; order Solirubrobacterales; family 70-9; genus VAYN01. The sequence continues at coordinate 2,165 of JALZHV010000012.1, read as the reverse complement.
GGGGCGATGGACACCGCCTTCTGCCGCATCTACCACGTCGAGTGCCGCAGCTGGGTCGAGCAGAAGCGCTTCTCCTTCGCGATGCTGATCGTCGTCGCACTCTTCATCGCCGCCAGCATCTTCGTCCCGGCGATGGAGAGCGCCGTCGTCTCCAGCACCGACCGCCTCCCGCTCGGGCTCTCCGACATCAAGGCGATCGACACCGTGCTGCTGCTGGGGGCGGCGCTGTTGGTCACCTTCGGCCTCTGCTGCGTGATCTTCTGGGCCGTCCCCAAGGGGCGCATGCCCTGGCGGGCGGTCTGGCCGGGGGCCCTTTTCGTCACCTTCGCCGCCGGCCTCGCCAACTGGCTCTTCCCGATCTACCTCTCCAACGTCTCCAGCCTCTCGCAGTTCGGCTCGACCGTCGGCTTCATCCTCATCGCCCTGCTCTGGTTCTACGTCCTCAGCCTGGCCTTGATGGCGGGGGCGGTGATCAACTCGCTGCGCTTCGAGCTCCACGACACCGGCGAACTGCCCTACTCGCGCGCCAAACCTTGCCGGGAATGCGACGAAAAGACCGAACCAGAAGGTTCGGCTTCTTCCGCAGGCAAATAAAAACCGTCATATATATCCTTGTGCCGACCCTTGTGCGGGTCCTCACGATGAGTTAGACGGGGAGTCCAGTCGCCGAGCCGAATGGAACAATTCTCTTGATGCAAAAACATCGGGGTTCAGATATAGGCGGCAGCGTCCTGCGCCCGAGCACGCCGCTCGACATCGGCCGGCAGGCCCAGCGCCAGCGCATCATCGACGCGATGGTCGAGTGCTGCGCCGAGAAGACCTACGCCGCGACGACGATCACCGACATCGTCGCGCGGGCCCGGATCTCCCGCACCACCTTCTACAAACAGTTCGAGGACAAGCGCGCCTGCTTCGACGCGACGCTCGACCACTGCCTCGAGCAACTGGGCGAGATCGCCGCCACCTCCTACTCCCCGGAGGACGCGCCGGCCGACGCCGCCCGCAAGGCGGCCACCGCGATGATCGAGGCCCTGGCGGCGCGACCCGGGCTGGCGCAGCTCTTGACCGGCGACGCGATCGCGGTCGATCCCGGCGTGGTCGACCGCTACCGGAAAGCGACGATCCCGGCGCTGGAAGGTCTCTGGAGCCGGGAAGACGGCGACCTCACCCTCCGCTCGGACCCCCGCCTCGCCTTCGGCCAGGCCCAGGTCCTGATCCTCAACCAGATCTCGATCGGCCGGCCCGAGGACCTGCCCGAGCTGCTTCCCGAGATCGTCTACCTCGCCGTCAGCCCCTTCGCCGGACACGACGAGGCAATCGCGCAGTCCCGCCTCGTCAAAGAGACCAAGAGCGATGCCGCAGCCACCTCCCGCGGATAACCCTGAGGATCTGCGTCAGTGGCGGCTGCCGCGCGGCCGGCACGGGCTGCCGCGCGAGCTGGTCGAGCGCTCCCAGCGCGAGCGGCTGCTGGCGGCCGTCGTCCGCGTCACCGTCGAAAAGGGCTATGACGCGACCACCGTCGCCGACATCCTCGGCGAGGCGGGGGTCGGGCGGGAGAGCTTCTACGAACTCTTCGACGACAAGCTCGACTGCACGCTGGCCGCCCACCGGATCCTCCTCGACGACCTCGAGGAGCGGGTGCGCGCCGCCTACGTCGAAGACGGGGGCGGGCCGTGGCCGGAGCGGGTCAAGAAGGCGCTCGCGGTCACGCTCGAGTGGTGCGCGGCCGACCCGGGCGCCGCTCGGTTCGTGACGGTCGAGGTGGGCACGATCGGTCCCGCCTTTCGGACCATCTTCCAGGCCGAGTTCTCCCGCTTCATCACGATGATCGACGAAGGGCTGGATGACGACATGCCGAGTCCGGAGCTGACGCGGGCGAGCAGCCTCGCCGTCGGGGCGACGATGGCGCGGATCTACGAGGAGGTCTTCCTCGGCCGCGCCGCCGAGCTCCCCCGCCTGCTCCCCGACATCACCTACGGCTTCCTCGTCCCCTTCCTCGGGGAAGAGACCGCCCGCACCGCGGCCGACGGGAACTAGCCGCCCCGTCCGCTCTCCGCCGCCTCGCGCAGGGCCCGCGAGAGCGAGGTGCGGGGCATGCCGTCGAAGAGGGCCATGCCGCTCGGGTCGCCGACCACGGTCTCGGTCGCCAGCCCCTCGATCAGGGG
>JALZHV010000245.1 GCA_030860625.1 Actinomycetota bacterium | reverse complement strand
CTGGGCTCGCGGAAGTAGATCGAGCGGAAGTAGAAGCGGTCGATTTCGGGGGTCGGCTGCGCGCCTCCCGACATCGCCTTCTCGCGCCAGTCGAGCAGCTCCTCGGGCGTCGAGGCCCAGGCGACGTGGTGGACACTGCCCGCGCCCTGCAGGCCGCGCTCGCTCGGCGGCTCGTCGTAGAAGATGAGGCCGCCGCGCTGCTCGCCACGCGCCTCCCAGCCGCCGTCGGCCTGCTCGAACTGGAGCGCCTCGAGCAGCCGGCTGCTGGCGCCGGGCGCGTCCGAGTAGGCGCGCACCGCGTGGAAGCCCTGCAGCGCCACCTCCTTCGGCACCTCGGGGTGGTCGGCGACGAGCGGCTGGTCGGGCACCTCGATCACCGCGAGCTCGTGCTCCAACCCCTCGGGGTCGGAGAAGACGAGGCTCTCGCCCTCGCGCTCGGAGTCGGCGCCGTTGGCGCGCAGGCGCTCGGCCCAGAAGTCGAGCGCCTCGGCCGACGCGACCCGCCAGACGATCCGGTGCACCATCCCCGCCCCCGGCCGCCCCTGCGGCGCCCCCGGGTACTCGAAGAAGGTCAGGTCCGAACCCGCGTCCCCCGCCTCGTCGGCGAAGAACAGGTGGTAGACGGTCGGGTTGTCCTGGTTGACGGTTTTCTTGACCAGCCGAAGCCCCAGCACGCCCGCGTAGAAGTCGACGTTGCGCTGGGCGTTCTCGGTGATCGCGGTGATGTGGTGAATGCCCTCTAGCTTCATTGCTCACGTATACCATCCGCCGATGAGTCGCAAACGGCGGCGAGTTGTCAGGGGCCTCGTCATCCTCGGCTCGTTCCTCGCCTTCCTCAGCGTCGTCGCGATCTGGACCGAGCGCCAGGCGCTCAACACCGACGACTGGGTCTCGACCAGCGGCCGGCTGCTGGAGAACGAGACGATCCGCACCCAGCTCAGCGAGTACCTCGTCGACCAGCTCTACGAAAACGTCGACATCCGCAAGGAACTCGAAGAGCGCCTTCCCAACGACCTCAAGGAGTTCTCCGGGCCGGCGGCCGGCGGCCTGCGGCAGGTCGCCGGCCAGGGCACCGAAAAAGTGCTCGAAACCTCGACGGCCCAGGAGCTCTGGGAAGAGGCGAACCGGACCGCCCACGAACAGCTGCTGGCGGTGCTGGAAGACAAGAAAGAGGCGGTCTCCACCGAAGAAGGGCGGGTCAGCCTCAATCTCGGCCTGCTGCTCCAGAACATCGCCGAGCAGGTCGGGATCGGCGAAGACCTGGTCGACAAACTGCCACCCGAAGCCGCGCAGATCGAGATCATCGAGTCAGAAGAGCTGAAGACGGCGCAGAACATCGCGATCGCCGTCAAAGGCCTGGCGCTGCTGCTCTCGATCCTCACCTTCGCCGCCTTCGGCGCCGCGATCTACCTCTCGCGCGGCGGTCGCTGGGTGACGGTCCTGCTCAGCGGCGTCGGCCTGATCGCCGCCGGGTTCGCGGTGGTGGTCGCCCGCCAGATCGCCGGCGGCATCGTCGTCGACCAGCTGGTGAGGGCCGAAAGCGTGAAGCCGGCCGGCGAGGCCGCCTGGTCGATCGGCACCTCGCTGATGGTCAGCATCGCGACGACGGTGATCGTCATCGGCATCCTCTTCGCGATCGCCGGCTGGCTCGCCTCGCCGACCGGCGGCGCCCGTGCCACCCGTCGCTACCTCGCCCCCACCCTGCGCCTGCACGTCGGCTACGTCTACACCGGCCTCGCGATCCTCCTCGGCCTCTACTTCCTCGGCGGCCCGAGCCAGGGCCTGCGCTCCTTCCTGACGACGCTGATCGTCGCCGGCATGGCCGCCTTCGGGATCCACGAGCTGCGCAAGCAGGCGGCGCAGGAGTTCCCCGAGGCGACCTACGACGACGCCTTCGGCCGCACCCGCGACAAAGTCGTCAACGCGGTCAAGGACGCGAACATCCCCGAGAAGGTCGGCGAGCAGGCCTCGAAGCTGCGCCTGCCGGAAGTGCGGATGCCCGGCGCGGAGGACGAGGGCCCCGGAGGACCGGCGGCCGAGGCGCCAACCGCGACGCTGCCGGTCAACGACCTCGACGCCCGCCTCGAGCGGCTCGAGCGCCTTGGCGCGCTGCGCGACAAAGGCGTCCTCACCGAAGAGGAGTTCGCCGCCGAGAAGGCGCGGCTTCTCGGCGGCAGCTCCTAGGCGCTCTTTAGACGCCCACCTTGATGCGGACCCGCGCACCCGGGGCCAGCACCTTGCCCGGCTTCGGGGTCTGCTTCACGACCTTGCCGAGCTGTTTCGGCGTGAGAGCTTTGACTTTGCTCACCTTGCCCGGCTTGCAGCCGCGACGCTTCAGCTTGGCTTTCGCCTCTTTTTCCTTCAGGTTCTTGACGTTCGGCACGACGCAGGCCCGGTAGACGAAATCGTCGAAGCGGGTGTTGGGGTTCGTGCCCGCCAGGGTGGTGGCGGTGACGTCGACTTTGCCCGGCCGGGTGCTGCGCGGCGCGGTCGCGGTGATCTTCGTGTCGGAATCGACTTTGAAGCTGGCCGCGGGGGTGTTGCCGAATTTCACCGAGCTGGTGCCGTTGAGGTTCTTGCCGGTGATGGTGACGATCGTGCCGCCTTTGACCGAGCCCTTCGGCGGCGAGACCAGGGTGATTTCCGGCGCCGGCTGGATTTCGGCGCTGAGCTCGATCTCTTTGCCGCTGAACGTTTCGCTCGGAGCGACGACCGAGCCCTCGAACGGCGTCGGGAAGATCGCCGCGTAGCTGGCGCCTGAAGTTTCGGCGACGCCGATTTCGTCGGTCGGGTTGGTCGGGTCGATCCCGATCAGGTCACCCGCCTGGATAGGAATCTGGGTGTTGAAGGTCTGCAGCCCTTCGTTGAGAGGGGTGGCCGGCAGGCTGGTGCCCGCGGCTTCGTAGGCGCCTTTGCCGTTCGGGTGCAGGACCCGCAGGTAGAAGGGACCGCCTTTGGCGCCCTGGACGCGCCAGCGCACGACCGCGCCGGTCACGGGCGAGGCAAGGTTCACGCCCGGCTGCGGCAGCGCGGTGTTGAACAGGGTCTGCACCCGTTCGAATTTGGTCGAGGTGTATTTGGCCGGCAGGACGCTGCCGACGGTGATCACTGCCGCCTGCGCGCTTGCCGCGAGCAGCATCCACGCCGCCATCACGCCGACCACCACCGTCGCCCACCGCAGCGAGCGCTTGCCTGATTCTCGAACCGCCAACTCTTGCCGCATCTCAAAATCTCCTTTATCGATTCCCTTGCCAGCACCGGGGGCGCCGTATGACGTACCTAAACGGGATCTAAAGAGAAAGTTGCGGCTGCTGTTGAAGAAGCCCGCCGCCGGGATCGAACCGACAACCTCCTCATTACAAATGAGGCGCTCTCCCAGGTTGAGCTAGGCGGGCGGGGGTGGCAATGCGCCCGGATTGGACGCGACGTCAGGTTCTCGGTACCCAGCGAGGATATCGAGCAAGCGCCCGCTATTGAGGCCCTGATTGGTCAGGGTGTACAGCGCCCAGGTCCGAGT
>JALZHV010000244.1 GCA_030860625.1 Actinomycetota bacterium | reverse complement strand
GGGCGAGGTCGACCTCCGGCCAGAGCCACTCGAGCGCGTGGCGCTCCAACCCCAGCGAGACCACCGCGGGCGAGGAGACCGCCATCGGGTGAGTGGCGCTGTGCTCGTCGTGCAGCAGGCCCGGCACGGTGAGTTCCGAGCTGCGCGTCCCGCCGCCGATCGTCTCCGCCGCCTCCAGCACCGTCACCTCCACCCCGCGGCTGGCCAGCACCGCCGCGCAGGCGAGACCGTTGGGGCCGGAGCCGACGACGATCGCGCTAGCCATGCGTCACCGGGAACGGCTCGTCGTCCAGCCACGGCTGCCGCCGGACCATGTCGGCGACGTTCACCCAGCCCTCCTCAACCAAGCCCTCGGCGGCGTCCCAGATCCGGTAGCGCTGGCGCTGTACGTGAGCGGGCTGGGACTCCAGCGTCACCACCCGCAGCTCCCCCGGCTCGAAGTCGCATCGCTCCTGCACCGCCGCCAGCAGCCGGTGGTCGTGGAAGTGGCCGTCGCCGAAGTTGTAACCGAGCACGACGCCGGCGACGAGCTCTCCCTCGCGCACTTCGTAGTCCTCGACGTCGTCGACCGCGCGCAGCGCCAGCCCGTTCAGCGCCCGCCCGTGCGAGTGCATCGAACGGAAGGCGAGCCCTTTGTGGAGGAGGACGTCGATCATCTCCGGCTCGTAGAACTTGGCCAGCTGCTTGGTCACGATCGGCGCCGTCTTGGTGATGCAGCGGTCGAGCTTCTCCTCGGCCTCGCTGTCCTTGCGGAAGAGCCACTGGCTGGTTGCCCAGTTGCCGGCGTAGTAGCGCATCGAGGGCAGGAAGGAGACGAGGTCGGGGCGGAAGTTGCCCAGCACCGGCAGCCCGACGCAGATCAGCCCCAGGATCACCAGCAGCAGCGGGTCGTCGATCGCCGACCAGGGCATGTCGGCGTAGTGGCCGAAGAGGAAGAAGAGGCCGAAGACCATGAAGACGTTCCACTCCAGCGGCACCGCCAAGGGGAACGTCGAGAAGATGTGGACGTGGAAGATCACCATCCCGACGAGGGCGATCGTCCCGATCAGGCCCCCCTGGGTCAGGATCAGAACCAGCGGCAGGGTGAACTCCATCACCGTGCCCATGTGGGCGGTCAGCGCCCCCAGCCGCGAGGGCAGCAGGTTCTCGGGGTGATCTGAGTAGAGCCGCCGCTTCGCCGCCCGCGATTTGTTCCAGGGCGTGTTGCTGATCATCACCGTCACCACGAACGGGAAGTGGCGGTTCAGCTTCGAGGCGGCGGCGCCCCACCAGATGCAGAAGAAGACGAGCTGGGCGGCGATGACCATGTTGGTCAGCGGGAAGAGGAAGATGATCGCCAGCGTGCCGTAGATCTCCGCCCGCGCCGCCAGGAACGGGACCTTGTCGCGCAGGCCGAGGGCGGCGAGCAGCGCCAGCATGACGCCCACCGCGACGGGGTCCAGGGCCATCGGGGCCTCGAAGACCAAGTTGAGCAACGGGCCGTCGACCACCTCGCCCGGCGTCCAGGGCGCGTCCGCGGATACCCCCGGCGAGAGCAGCAGGTAGAGCGCCGCCGCCAGAAAGCCCGCGTAGAGGCCGACGTCGAGCCAGGTCCGCATCGTCCCCCGCGTCCCCGGCGCCTTGTCCGGCCAGGGCGGCAGCCGCGTCGTCCCCGGCCGCAGCCAGTAGAGGAAGCCGCCGACCATCGGGCTGAAGCGCAGCGTCAGCGGCAGCGAGCCGGCGCCGAGGCCGAGCGCCTCCCAGAGCATCGTCCAGATCACCGCCTTCTGGAAGACGATCGGTTCGGTCCAGTGCGGCCAGCCGCTGGTGGCGAAGATCAGGAAGGCGCCGCCGCCCGCGTAGACGAGGACCTTGAAGACGTAGAGGAAGTAGACCGCGACCGGCGTCCCGAACCCGTTCAGCGCCCAGTCCTGCGCCAGCGGCTTGATCCGCTGCAGGTGCGGCAGGCGCCGCCACTCGGCAACCTCGAACGGCGGCGGCTTGGGGTCCAGCAGGCCCATCTATATGTCCAGGTGATGTCTCAAGTGGCTCCGCGGTGTGCCGATGAATCTATGTCTTGGCCGATTCTTCTCAAACCTCCGCCCCGCCGCCCGGCGCCAGGCCGATCTGGGGGAGCTACTCCGGCAGCGGCGCGCCCGTGCGCACCGGCCCCTCTACCCCGGCGGGCGCCCCCGCTCCCGGCGAGCCGCTGGAGCCGCTCTCGCGCCGCCTGCTCCAGCTCGCGGGCGGCCTCTCGCTGCTGCTGATCCTCGTCGTCGCCAACTACTTCCTGCACAGCGAAGAAAACCCGCTCAACCCGATCGCGATGGCGGCGGAGCGCACGCAGGGCGAACCCGGCGGCCGCCTCTCGATGAAGATGGTCTTCACCAGCTCGGCGCTGCCGCAGTCGGTGGTCGGCCATGGCAGCGGCGCCTTCAACGCCGAGACCGGCCGCAGCAGGATGAGCATGAAGATGGGGATGCCGACCAAAGCTCCCTTCTCGATGGAGATCGTCAGCGACGGGACCTCCGTCTACACGCGCGGTGGCCAGCTCGAAGGGAAACTGCCCGACGGCAAGGAATGGCTCAGGACCGAACCCTTCTCCGGCCACAACGAAGACGAACTGACGATCGGCAGCGGCGACGCCGGCGAATCGCTGGAGATCCTCGGCACGGTCAGCGACGGCGTCCGCGAGATGGGGCGCGAGAAGGTGCGCGGCGTTCCCACCCAGCGCTACCAGGCGAGCGTGGAGATCAAGGAGATCGTCGAGCTGTACCGAGCCGAAGGCAAGGACGACCTCGCCGACCACTACGAGAAAGTGGCGGAAGCGATGACCACCCCGATGACCGTCGAAGCCTGGATCGACGGCAAAGGCGTCGTCCGGCGCTTCGCGATGGCGATGACGCTGCCGACCGAGCCCGGCCAGCCGAGCCTGAGCATGAGCATGCGGGTCGAGCTCTTCGGCTTCGGCGCCCGCCCGAAGATCGAGCTGCCCGACCCCTCGCTCGTCTACGACGCCTAATCACCACCGAAGGGGCAGCTCAGTCGGTGGAGCTAAATGCCGCACGATGCGGAAGGGTTCTGCAGAGACAGGGGGTGAAAAGGAGGCCCAAATTGCTTGGGTACGGAGATGCCGAAGCAAGCCTTTGTCAGCTATGCAGGAGAGGATCGGGAAATAGCCGAGGCGATCGCCCGAGACCTGACCCAGCTAGGCGTACCGACGTTCTACGACCGGGACTCGCTCCAACCCGGAGACAGCATCGTGGATCGGATTCACGATGCCCTTGCACAGGCGGACTTCGGCGTCTTGATCGTTTCGCCGGAGTTCCTCCAGAAGGATTGGCCGCAGCAGGAGACGCGACAGCTCGTTCGCGACTACATAGAGGGTCGTACGAGGCTGCTGCCTGTCTGGCACAACGTCACCCCCGATCTCGTGCGAGAACACCAACCGGCTCTGGCCGATATCTGGGCGGTAGATACCGAGAACGGCCTCCGCGAGGTGGTACGGGAACTGGCTTCTCAGATGGTCGAGGCCTCGACC
>JALZHV010000243.1 GCA_030860625.1 Actinomycetota bacterium | reverse complement strand
GTCTTCTTCGACCTCGTCACCGCCCACGAGCACCGCCGCGGCGGCACCCCCACGCCGCCGCGGGTCTGAATAGGCTGCAGGCGCTCAATCTCGATACGCGGGGAGGACTAATGAAATCTGCAAACGGCTCGCTGCTCTCTTGGTGGAGGCTCGCGGCGCTGGTGCTAGCCATCGCTTCGGTCTTCGCCATCGCCGGCTGCGGCGGCGGCGACAGCGACACCACGTCGGGGTCGACCGAGACCACCCAGGAAAGCACCACGGAGGACTCCGGCGACTCCAAGCTCGATGAAGAAACCGAGCTCGCCACCGAAATCGCGGAAGGCCAGGAGGAACTGCGCAAGCAGATGAACGGCGCCCTGAAGAAATCCGAAGCGGCGCTGAAAGAAGCCGAAGACTGCTTCGCCACCCAGGACTACCAGTGCTCGGAAGAAGCCTCGAACGAATCGGAAAAGTTCAGTAGCCAAACCGAACGCTACGCGGACGAACTGGAAAAACTCAACCGGCAGATGAACCGCCTCTCCGAAGAGGCGATCGAAGCCGCGCTGGAAACGACGATAGGCAGCTAAGGGCCAACCGGCACCCGCGGGCGTCTTTCGGCGAGACTCCGCGGGTGCTCGAGCTCCTCGCTGTCGCGACGGCCGGGGCCGCGGCGGGGGCGGCAAACTCCGTCGCCGGCGGCGGCGCCCTGATCACCTTCCCGACCATGGTCGCGTTGGGCCTGCCGCCGCTGTCGGCGAACGTCACCAACACGGTCGGGATCGTCCCGGCCTCGATCGGCGGCGCCCTCGGTTACGCCGACCTCCTGCGCGAGCAGGGCGAGCGCTTCGTCCGCCTCCTCGCTCCGCTGCTGCTCGGCGCCGTCGCCGGCTCGGCTGCGCTCCTCCTCACCCCCGACGGGACCTTCGAAGCGATCGTCCCGATCCTGATCGCCACCTCCTGCCTGCTGCTGCTCTTCCAGCCGCGCCTGGTCCCCCACATCGCCCACGCCGGCAACGAACGCTCCCCCTTCCTGATCGCCGGCATCGCTTTCTGCGGCGCCTACCAGGCCTACTTCGGTTCGGCGGTCAGCATCCTCGTCTTCGCCCTGCTCGCCCTCTTCGTCGCCGACACCCTCCAGCACCTCAACGCGATGAAGATCGCCATCGCCGGCTGCTCGAACCTCCTCGCCGCCCTCATCTTCGCCTTCCTCGCCCCGGTCCACTGGCGCTACGCGGTGACGATCATGGTCTCCTCCTTCGCCGGCGGCCGCGTCGGCGCCCACTACGCCCGCCGCATCCCCAGCGACCCGCTGCGGATCTCGATCGCCGCGGCCGGCCTCGCCGTCGCGGCGGTGCTGGCGGTGCGCGCGCTCGGCTGAGCTAGCCGAGGTCAGCCGCGCGCAGCGCTTCGTCCCAGGTGTCGTGGGCGCGGCCGCGGCGGACCAGCTCGCCGTCCAGCTCGAAGCTCCAGGCGACGCGGACGGCGAACATCCCTTCGTCGCGGCTGTCGAAGACGGTGCCGAGGATCGCCGCCCGCTCGCCCTCGGACTCGATCTGCTCAACCCGGATGTCGAGGTGCTCGAGCCCGTCGCCGAACTGGGAGAGCCAGCGCTGGACCCCCTCCGGCCCGCGGTAGACCTCGCCGCCGCTCCACATCGTCGGCGACCATTCGGCCTGGGGGTGGACCAGCTCCAGGATCGTCTCCGGCTCACCGTGGATCATCGCGATGAAGAGGCGTTCGACGATGGAGGGAGAGGACTCGCTCAACCGTCTTCGCGGCGGATCCGCCGTGCCTCTTCGCGGGCTTCCCTGGCGGCGTCGCGGGCGCGCATCGCTTCCTCGCGCGCTTCGGTTGCAAGCCGGCGGCTGCGGCGAGCCGCCTCCTCGGCGTCTCGGTCGCCCGTCTCCCCCCGCTCGTCGTGCTCGCGCTGGCGCCGGTCCTGCTCGCGCTGGCGCTCGTCGAGGCTCTTCTGCTCGCGGTCGCGGGAGCCCTGCTGGGCGTCCTGGGCGCCCTGCTGGCGACCGCGGGCCGAGCGCTCGCGGTCGAATTCTTCGCCGAACTCGTCCCCGGCGTTGCGGCGTTCGCGCTCCATGCGGATGAGGTCGGCGTCGTCCCCCGCCTGCTGGTAGTCGAGCGTCCGCTGCTCGCGGTCGCCCAGCGCCTGGTCGAGGTCGAGCAGGGACTGGTCCTGGTCGAGCTCTCGCTGCTCCTCTTCCCGGGATCTCTCCCGGCCTGCGTCCGTCAACTCGGCTCCATCTCGAATTCCAGCGGCCTCGGTCTTCCTACGTGATACCCCTGCGCGAAGTCAATACCCAGCTCGGCGAGCAAGTTAAGCGTCTCCCCGTCCTCGACCCCCTCGGCGACCGTCGTCATCTCGAAGTTGCGGGCGACCGCGACCATCGATTCGACCACCCGCCGGTCGGCGGCGTCGCTGCCGATTCCCCTGATGAACTCGATGTCGATCTTCAGCTGGGTGACGGGCAGGTGCCGGAGGTAGGTGAACGAGCCGTAGCCGGTGCCGAAATCGTCGAGGGCGACGGCGCAGCCCATCTCCGTCAGCTCGCCGACCAGTTCGTTGGCGCCCCGCATGTTCTCGGCCGCCGCGGTCTCGGTGATCTCGAAGGTGAGGTTGCCGGGATCGACGAGGTCCTCGCCGAGCCGCCGCTCGATCGCGGTGAGCAGGCCGTGGCTGCCGAGGCTGCGGGCCGAGAGGTTGATCGCGACCGGGACCCGCGCCCCCAGCCGCATCCCCTCTTCCACCGCCCAGAGGTCGAGGTCGCGGATCAGTTCGGTTTCCTCGGCGTAGGGAAGGAAGCTGCCCGGCGGGACCATCTCGCCGTCGAGGCACATCCGCACCAGCAGCTCGTGGTGGTGGACCGAGCCGCTCCCCAGGTCGAGCACCGGCTGGCCGTGGAAGAGGAGGTCGCCGTTGTCGATGGCCTCGCGCAGGCGCCGGCGCCAGAGCAGCGCCTCGGTGTCCCGCGCTTCGGCGCGCTCGCGGCGGCGGCGGTCGCTGACGTCGTGGCCGACCGTGCAGACGGCGGTCACCTCGCCCGAGATCCCGCGGATCGGGAAGGCACGCAGGGAGACGTCCATCACCGTCCCACTCTTGGTGACCCGCTGCGTCTCGAAGGAGATCGTCTCGCCGCCGGAGACTTCGGCGAGGACGCGCTTGGCCTCGCCGCGGCGCTCGGCGGGGATGATCAGCTCGCTGACGTGGCGGCCGACCGCCTCCGCCGCGGTGTAGCCGTAGAGGCGTTCGGCGCCGCGGTTCCAGGAGGTGATCGTCCCGCTCAGGTCTTTGGTCAGGACGGCGTCGTCGGAGGAGCGGATGATCGCCGCCAGCCGCCGGTTCTCCTCCTCGCGCCGCCGCCGCTCGCTGATGTCGCGGACCAGCAGCGTCCGCAGGCCGGAGGCCGCTTTCTGCGGGCCGATCGCGATCTCGACCGGGAAGCCGACGCCGTGGGTGTCGTAGGCGGTCACTTCCACCGAAAGCGGCTTGCCGGCCTCGGGGTGGGTAGTCGCCAGCAGCTCTTCGAAGC
>JALZHV010000242.1 GCA_030860625.1 Actinomycetota bacterium | reverse complement strand
ACCCAGTAGATCCTCCCGGCCGCGGGGTCGACCGCGAAGCCGGTGATGTCGTCGGGCGGGGTGGCGCCGGTGAGGTCGAGGTTGCCGCCGCCGGTGCCGTTGACGTTGGCGAAGCCGATGTGCTCCGGGGTTCCTTCGCCGTTGGCCCAGAAGACCCGGCCGCCGACCGGGTCGAGCCCGATCTTGTAGGGGCCATCGACGAGCGCGCCCGTGGTGTTGAGCTGGCCGCCGCCGGTGCCGTCGAGCCTCGCCCAGCCGATCGAGCCGTCGGCTTCCCCGGGCGCCTCGGTGTTCGTCCAGTAGACGATCCTGGTCTGCGGGTCGACGACGATGCCCATCGGTTTTTCGACCGGAGCGGCTTCGGTGTTCAGCGCGCCGGCGCCGCTGCCGTCGGCGTTGACCCAGACGATCTGGCCTTTGCCTGCGGGGCCACCTTCGGAGGCGGCGACGAAGATCCGGCCGGTGACCGAGTCGTAGGCCATCCCTTCCGGGTCCTGCAGGTCGACGCCGGTGAGGTTGAGGGCGCCGCCGCCGCTGCCGTCGATGGCGGCGAAGCCGATCGAGTCGGGGTCCCCCCGGTAGTTGTCCCAGTAGACGGTTTCAGCCGCCTGACCGCGAGTCGCGAAGGCGAGGAGCGCAACGAGGGCAAGAGCCGCCGCCGCGGAGACCGCGGCAAGGAGCCGGAGGTCTCTGCGCTCGGAGGCGAGCCGCATGGGGGTCCTTCCTAGTCCTGGAGGACGTAGATCGTGCGGCCCTTGCGGGACGGCTTGAAGTCGACGCGGCCCGCGCGGGTGGCGAAGATCGTGTGGTCGCGACCGATGCCGGTGCCGTCGCCGGGCCAGAAGCGGGTGCCGCGCTGGCGGACGATGATCTCGCCGCCGGTGACCTGCTGGCCGGCGAAGACCTTGACGCCGAGCATCTTCGGGTTCGATTCGCGGCCGTTGCGGCTGGAGCCGAGACCTTTCTTATGAGCCATCGGATCCCTCCTCTTTTTCGGCTTTGGTGGCGGCGGGTTTGCGACTCAGCATTTTCAGCTCGGTCACCTCGAGTTTGGTCAACTCGGAGCGGTAGCCGGCGCGCCGCCGGTAGCCCTTCTTCGCCTTGTATTTGAAGACTTTGATCTTCTTGCCGCGGACGTGCGCAGCGACGGTCGCCTCGACTTTGACCTTCTCCAGGTCGTCGCCCGCGGCGAGGACGTCGTCGTCGCGGAACATCACCGCGCGCAGGTGGACTTTGTCGCCCTCTTCGAGGTTGAGACGATCGACGAACAGGGACGTGCCCTCCTCGACTTTGTACTGCTTGCCACCGCTTTCGACTACCGCGTACATGCTCAATCCTGTCCGTTGCTGCCTTGTTTGGCGCGCGAACGCCCCCGACCGCCCCTGCGGCCACGACTGCGTTTGCGCGAAGGAGCGTCGGATTCTAGCTCGGAGCCGTCGCCGTTGGCGCCTGGCGCCCCGTTCGGCGACTCGCCGCCCAGCAGCGAGGCCACCGCGGCGGAGCGCTCGACCTCGTCGATCCGCACCAGCTTGCGCTCGCCGACGTAGCGGCCGGCGCCGGTGACGCTGACGATGTAGGAGTCGATCCGGGCCACCGCGTCGTCGGCGTTGTACATGTGCGGCTCGTCGATCTTGACCAGCACCTCCTCGCCGACCTTGAACGGCAGCGCCCGCTCCTCGATCTCGGTCCGGCTGCCGGACTCGATCAGCTCGAAGGTGTCGATCGGCAGCGCGTCGCCCCCCTCGAAGTGGAACCGCTTGCCGGTTTCCTCCTCGAGCTCGGCGAGGCCGCTGTCGGGATCGGTCAGCTCGTGCGCCACCTTCGGGTTGACGCGGATCAGGAAGGCCTCGACGGCGCCGTGCTCGGCGGCGATGTCGCGCAGCCTCGAGAGCCCTTCCAGCGCCACCGTCTCGGCGGAGAGGACGACACCTTCCCCCGCGCAGGTCGGGCAGGGCGCGGTGAGGATCTCCCGCACCCCGTCGGTGACGTTCTGCCGGGTCATCTCGACCAGGCCCAGCGGTGAGACCTCGACCACGTAGCTCTTCGACTTGTCGGCGTCGAGCGCTTTGCGCATCGTCTTCAGGACTTTGTCGCGGTTGCTGGCGCGGGCCATGTCGATGAAGTCGACGACGATGATGCCGCCGATGTCGCGCAGCCGCATCTGCCGCACCGCCTCCTCGGCCGCCTCGGTGTTGACCTTGGTGATCGTCTCCTCGAGGCCGCCCTTGCCGCGGCCGGTGAAGGAGCCGCTGTTGACGTCGATCACGGTCAGCGCCTCGGTGTAGTCGATGATCAGGTAGCCGCCGGAAGGCAGGTCGACCCGCCGGTTCAGGGTCGATTCGATCGCCTCGTTGACCTTCCACTTTTCGAACAGCGGCTTCGTCCCCTCGTAGAGCTCGACGCCGTCGACCAGCTCCGGCGCGGTGCGCTGGAAGAAGCTCGTCACCCGCTCGAACTGCTTGGGCGAGTCGATCACGGCCTTTTCGAACTCGTTGAGGAAGACGTCGCGGAGGACTCGGACCGAGAGGTCGGCCTCCTGGAAGACCAGCGCCGGCGCCTTGGTCTGCTCGGAGCGGCGCTCCAGCACCTCGTTCAGCTTGTGCAGGTAGCTGACCTCCCGCACGAAGTCGGATTTTTTCGCGCCGTGGGCGGCGGTGCGGACGATCAGCCCGCCCGGGCCTTTGTAGGTGCGGTCGACCATCTTGCGCAGGCGGTCGCGCTCTTTGTCGGCGAGCCGGCGGCTGACCCCGACCCCGCCGCCCTGCGGCGCGAAGACGAGGTAGCGGCCGGCGATCGAGAGGTTCATCGAGAGCCGCGCGCCCTTCGACTTCAGCGGGTCCTTGACGACCTGGACGAGGATCTCCTGGCCGGGCTTGATCAGCTCGTTGATGCGGCGGCCGTGGCCGCGCCCGCGCTTGGGCGCCTGCTTGCCGTCCGGGGTGACGATCTCGTCGACGTGGAGGAAGCCGTTGCGCTCCAGGCCGATGTCGACGAAGGCCGCCTCCATCCCGGGGAGGACGTTGTCGACCTTCCCCTTGTAGATGTTGCCGACGATCGAGCGACGGCCGCGCCGCTCGATGTAGAGCTCGGCGACGCGCCAGTCCGGTTGCTTCCTCGAGCGCTTACCGGAGGGGCTTCCCTCCGCCTCGAGGATGGCCACTCTCGTTTCGCCACGGTCCACCGTGACGAGCACTTGCTTTCTCAAAGAAACCTCTCATCAGACAGTCAGTTCCCGCCGCTTGGCCGACTGCGCCGCACGCGCTTGCACGTGGATCGACTGCAGCAGGCCAAGGGCCAGGAAGGTGACGACCACCGAGGACCCGCCGAAGCTCATCAGCGGGAGGGTGATGCCGGTGACGGGCATGATCCCGATCGTCATGCCCACGTTCACGAAGACCTGGAACATCAGCATCGCGGTGATGCCGCCGGCGACCAGCGCGCCGTAGAAGTTCTTTGACATCGTGAGGATTCTCAACGCTCTCCAGATCATGAGCGCAAACAGGGACAGAACGAGCGCGGCTCC
>JALZHV010000241.1 GCA_030860625.1 Actinomycetota bacterium | reverse complement strand
GAGGCGGGGGTCCACGTCGTCTACGGCATCCCCGGCCTGAAGACGCACGTGAAGGCGATCCTCGTCGCCCGCCGCGAGGGCGACGAGGTACGCGAGTACGTCCACATCGGCACCGGCAACTACCACCCGAAGACCGCCCGCCTCTACACCGACCTCGGCCTCTTCACCGCCGACCCCGACATCGGCTCCGACGTCGCCGAGATGTTCAACTTCCTCACCGGCTACGGGCGGCCGCACGAGTACCGCAAGGTGCTGGTCGCGCCGACGACGGCGCGCGACCGGATCGTCGAGGAGATCCGGCGCACCGCTGAGGCGCACGAGGCCGGCGAGGAGGCGCGGATCGCCATGAAGATGAACGCGCTGGTCGACACCCGCTGCATCGAGGCGCTGTACGAGGCCTCGCGGGCGGGGGTGCGGATCGACCTCAACGTGCGCGGGATCTGCTGCCTGCGGCCGGGGGTCGAGGGGGTCTCCGAGAACATCCGCGTCTGCTCGATCGTCGGCCGCTTCCTCGAGCACTCGCGGATCTACGCCTTCCGCCGCGGCGAGGAGACGCGGGTGCTGATGGGGTCGGCGGACCTGATGCCGCGCAACCTCGACAGCCGGGTCGAGCTGGTGGCGCCGGTCGAGGACGCGGCGCTGAAGGCCGACCTGCTGGACGTCCTGGAGCGCAGCTTCGCCGACAACTCGAGCTCCTGGGACCTCGGGGCGGACGGGACCTGGACGCGGCGTTCTCCCCAAGATGGGGAAGAAACCCGCAACGTCCAGGAAGAGCTGCTGGCGAGACATTCCGCACGTGCCGCAGAGCACTTCGCCGCCAGCGCCGCCTGAGCGGCGCGGACGCCCCCCGCGTGTTTAGGATGCCGGGCCGTGGCGCGCTTCTCGCTCCTCCCTCGCGATAGGACCTTCTTCGACCTCTTCATCCAGGCGGGGCAGAACAGCCTGCGCGCTGCTCGCCTGCTTGACGACATGATGCACTCGTGGCCCGAGAGCGGCGGGCTCTCGCGGCAGATCGTCGAGGCCGAGGCCGAGGGCGACAAAATCACCCACGACATCATTCAGCGCCTCAACTCGACCTTCGTCACCCCGATCGACCGCGAGGACATCTACGGCCTGGCGACGCAGATGGACGACATCGTTGACTACACCGAGGAGGCCGCCGACTTCCTCGGCCTCTACAAGATCGAGGCGCCGATGGAGCAGGCGCAGGCGCTGACCAAAGTCCTCGTCGCCTCCTGCGAACAGCTGGCGATGGGGCTGGAGAACCTGCCCCAATTCAAGGACCTCGACAAATACTGGATCGAGATCCACCGGCTCGAGAACGACGGCGACCGGATCTCGCGCGATGCGGTCGCCTCGCTCTTCTCGAACGGGATCGACCCGATGATGGTGATCCGCTGGAAGGACATGTTCGCGGTGCTCGAGGAGGCGATCGACGCGACCGAGACTGCGGCCCAAATCATCGAGGGCATCGTCATCAAGAACTCGTGACGACCCGCTCTCGTCACTAAGCATGGAAGCCGAAATCATCCTCTGGATCGTCGTCGCCACCGCGCTGGCGTTCGATTACACCAACGGCTTCCATGACACGGCAAACGTCGTCGCCACCTCGATCTCGACCGGGGCGGCGCGGCCACAGGTGGCGATTGCGTTCGCGGCGATCCTCAACTTCGTCGGCGCTTTCATCTCGATCAGCGTCGCCGCGACCATCGCCAAGGACGTCGTCGACGCCGAAATCATCACGACGACGATCGTCTTCGCGGGACTGATCGGGGCGATCGCCTGGAACTTGATCACCTGGTACTTCGGGCTCCCGTCGAGCTCCTCGCACGCGCTGATCGGCGGCGTGGTGGGCTCGGCCGTGGCGGCGGTGGGCTTCGACGCGGTGATCGCCGATGGGGTGATCGGCAAGGTTCTGATCCCCGCCGTGATCGCGCCGCTGCTCGCTTTCCTCGTCGCGGCGGCCGCGATCGGCATCTCCTACCGGGTGGCCGGTAAACAGCGGCCCGGCATCGTCACCCGCGGCTATCGCTACGGGCAGATCGTCTCCGGCGGGCTGCTGGCGCTCGCCCATGGCACCAACGACGCGCAGAAGACGATGGGGGTGATCACGCTCGCGTTGATCGCCAGCGGCGAACTCGCCCCCGGCTCCGATCCGCCCTTCTGGGTGATCTTCTCCGCCGCCACCGCGATCGCCCTCGGCACCTACAGCGGCGGCTGGCGGATCATCAAGACGACCGGCACCCGGATCATCAAGATGGACGCGGCGCAGGGCTTCTCCGCCCAGGGCGCCGGCGCGGCGGTGATCCTCGCCTCCACCCATTACGGCTTCCCGCTCTCGACCACGCACGTGATCAACGGCGGCGTGATGGGCGCGGGCGCGGGCAAGCGGCTCTCGGCGGTGCGCTGGGGGGTAGCCGGCAACATCTTCATGGCCTGGGTGCTGACGCTGCCGGCGGCGGCGGCGATCGGCGGCCTCACCTACGGCTTCACCCGGCTCTTCGGCACCGGCGCCGTCGGGCCCATCGTCGTCACGGTGATCGCACTCGGGATGATCGCGGTCGCCTTCGTCCGGCGCGCCCAGCGCGGTGCTCCCGTCACGGCGGCCGGCGGATGATCGCGACGGTCGTCCACGCCGAGGAGTTGTTGAGCACGGTGGCGGCGGCGGTTATCGCCGGGATCGGCGTCACCTTCGCCTTCTCGGTCGGGATCTGGGGGGCGGGCCAGTTCACCGAGCTGAGCCGCAACGAACGGCCGGTCGCGGCGGCCGCGGCCGGGATTGTCGGCGCCTTGGCGATGCTGCTGGTCGCAGCGGCGCTGATCACCGGCATCTTCGTGATGACGCACAACTAGACGGCCCTCGCGGCGACGTAAACTGGGCTTGTGCGGACCGCTCGCAACGTCGCGATCATCATGGCGCTGGCGCTTCTCGTCGCCTTCCTGCCCGGCGGCGGCAACCTCGCCGAAGCGATCCTGACCGCGCTGACGATGGCCATCCTGGCCGGGATCGCCTGGGTGCTCTACCGGTTCAGCCGCGAAAACCAGCTGACGCTGTCGACCCTCACCGACGGGCGCCGCGCGCTCCTCTACGGCGCCCTGGGCCTGCTGGCCCTGCTCATCGCCGGCAGCGACAGGATGTTCCAGACCGGCGGTGGCACGCTGCTCTGGATCGTCCTCGTGGCTGCCGCGGGCGGCGCGATCTGGAAAGTCTGGATTGACGCCACCACGTACAGCTGAGTAGAAGCGCCGCTTCTAAAGAGCAGTTCCGTTTGTGAGCTGACTCGAAGAATTTGCGATCTGCGCGCCACGCGTGCGCCGCGGCTCGCGAGAGTCGGCGCATGCCGTCAGGAGCCGTAGGAAGAGCAGCGCACGAAGAGGAGGGGACCGCTTCCGTCGAGCTGGTCGCGGCGGTTCCCTTCCTGCTGCTCGGGCTGCTGGTGGCGGCGCAGATCGCGCTCGCCGGCCAGGCCCTCTGGTCGGCGGGCGTGGCCGCGCGGGCGGGAGCGCGGGCGGCGCTGGTGGGG
>JALZHV010000240.1 GCA_030860625.1 Actinomycetota bacterium | reverse complement strand
AGGTACCTGCGCACGAGACGCTCATGCCCGGATACGTCCTTCTCCAGAACGAGCAGCCCGGCGGCCGCGGGCCCTAGTTCTCCGGTGACCGCCAGGAGGTCTCCCGGTCGCGCCCCTGCCCGCGTGACCAGGTCCTCGGCGGCGGGCGCGTGGCCGACCACGGTCACCGCCAGGCTGAGGACCGGTGAGCTGGTGACGTCGCCGCCCGCGAGGGTGGTGCCGGTCGCCGCCGCCAGCTCCAGCAGGCCGTCGAGGAGGTCGAGGAAGCCCGCCTCTCCGAGGTCGGCCGGGGCGCCGAGGACGACGTAGGCCTCGCCCGCCTCGGCGCCCATCGCCGCCAGGTCGGAGAGGGCCGTTGCCATCGCCTTGCGGCCGACCAGGCGCAGCTCCGCCTCGCCGCGGCGGAAGTGGACTCCCTCGACGATCGCGTCGACCGAAGTGGCGGTGGCCCCGCCCGGAACGACGATCGCGGCGTCGTCGCCGCTGCCGAGCCGAACCCTGGGCCCGTCGTCCGGCAGGCGCTCGCGGAGCTTTGCCAGCAACTCGAACTCGCCCATCACCCGACTATTCCAAACACTAAGGTGCGACGAACGTGGAGCGCCGCCAGCCATTCCTGCACCGTGTCGGCGAGGTCGGAGCGCAGGTGGGGAGGAAACCGCCGCGCAGCCGCAGGGTCCGCCTCGCCCTCCAGGTCGGCCTCGTGCTGCTCATCTTCGGCTTCCTCGTCCTCACGGTCATCAACCAGTGGTCGGAGATCCAGAGCGAAGGGGTCCACTTCCACGTCGCCTGGCTGGTCCCGGGGATCGCCATCCTCTTCGGCTTCTTCGTCCTCAGCGCCTTCGGCTGGGACCTGATCCTGCGCTCGCTCGGCTACCCGCTTGGCTTCGGCCGCGCCCAGGTGGCCTGGGGGCAGCCGCTGCTGGCGCGCTACGTGCCGGGCAGCGTCCTCTACGTCCTGGGCCGGGTGCTGCTCTCCGAAAAAGCCGGGATCCCGCGCCGGATGACGATCGCCAGCATCGTCTACGAACAGGCGATCTCCGCCACCGCGGCGGTCCTCGTCGCGTCCTACTTCATCATCAACCACCCGGACCTGCAGGGGGAGCCGTACCGCTGGGCGGTGCTGCTGCTGATCCCGGCGGCGATCGCGCTGCTGCATCCGAAGGTCTTCGGCCCGCTGGTCAACCGGGCGCTGCGGGCGCTCGGCCGGGAACCGCTGCCGGCGGTGGTCCCGGCGCGCGACATGGTCGGGCTGATCGCCTATTACGTCCTCAACTGGGTGGTGGTGGCGTTCGGGATCTACTGCGTCACCCGCTCGGTCACCTTCATCCCCTTCGGGGTCGAGGACGTCCTGCTGGTCGGCTCGGCCCAGGCGATCGGCTACTTCGCCGCGCTGCTCTCGATCGTCGCTCCGGCCGGGCTGGGACCCAAAGACGCCGCTTTCGCCTGGGCCGTGAAGGCGGCCCTGCCGGGCAAGAGCTTCGCGTTGGGCTCGCTGATCGCGATCGCGGTGCGGGGGGCGATGACGGCGGCGGAACTTCTCTACGTCGCCGCCGTGACGGCCCTGGGACGCAGGGAGGGCTGGAGCGTTCATACCGGCATCCTGCACCCCTCCCCCGAGGAGGAAGAGGTGCAGCGGCAATCCGCGCTAGAGCGGGATGCGGGCGCCTAACTGGTAGGCGGTCAACGCGAGGGTCAGGAACTGCAGGGGGCGGTCGCGGGTGATGGCTGCGAGGGGGAGGACCCAGATCAGGTACCAGGGGAGGAGCCAGGAGGTGGCTAGGAGGAGGCCGATTGCTGCCCACCCTGAGGCGCGGACCCAGTCGGCGCCGCGCCAGGTCCAGGCGAGCAGGTAGGCGATTAGGGCGGCGAAGAGGATCGCGGCGGCGAGGCGGACGGTGTCGGGGTCGAGGCCGGTGAGGCGGGCGAAAGTGATCGGGATGCTCATGTAGCTGGTCCGGTCCTGGTTCTCGCCGGCCAGCCCGAACCCGTTGAGCCAGTCCCAGCCGAACGCGAGCCACGCCACCGCCGCGATTGCGACTGCCGCCCCGATCGCTCCGGCGAGAAACCTGGCGACGGGCCGATTTCGATCTATATAGGACGCTTTTCGGCCCGTCGACCTCGTGCCGAGGAGAGCGAAAGGGGCGAGGAAGGCGGCGGCGGCCTTGGTGGCGAGGGCGGCGACGAGGGCGGCGCCGCCGGCCAGCTCGCGGGCGCTGAGGACGGCAGCGACGGCGAGCATCGCCAGCAGCATCATCAGGCCGTCGTTGTGGGCGCCGCCGACGACGTGGACGAGGACCAGGGGGTTGAGGGCGACGAAGGCGGCGGCTCGCGTGGGGTCGTGGTCGCGCCAGGCGGCGATGCGGGAGACGAGTAAGGCGAGGCCGAGCACCGAGAGCGCCGCCGTCGCCTTCAGCACGGCCACCGCGACCCCGACCGGGAGCCAGGCGAGCGGGTAGGTGGCGAAGGTGAAGAGGGGGCCGTAGGCGCTGGTCGCTTCGGTCCAGGTGACGTGGGCGTAGGCGGGGTCGTCGGGGACCGCCAGGGGCGGGTGGACGTAGGGGTCGAGGCCATGTTGGACCCCGAGCCGCGCGTAGTCGACGTAGCTGTAGACGTCGTGGGAGAGCAGCACCGGGGCGAGGGCGAAGCCGGCGACGAGGACGACGATCGCTCCCCAGACGAAGCGGGGATCGAGACGCGGCGCCGCCAGCACGCCCAGGTAGGCGAGGAAGCCGGCCCACATCAGGCCATAGGCGAGCCCGGGATCGATCGCGTTACCTGCCCGCGGAGTTGCCGCCGCCGACGCCGCTTGGCGCGGGAGGGGGCGGGGGCGGGGGTGCCGGCAGCGGTTCCTGGCCGACCCCGGGGGCATAGGCGTCGGGGTCGTAGCCGCCGACGGCCGCCGTGCCGGGCGGGGGCGCTTCGGATTCGCCTTCTTCGCCGCTGCCCGAGCCGCCGAAGCTGGAGTCGTCGCTCGGGCTCGACCGCGCGTAGCGGCCGTAGTACGGCGCCCACTCGACCTGCTCGCTCGGTTCCTCGAACTCTTCGCAGGGGACCCCCGCCCAGCCCGCGTAGAGCCCGTGCCAGATGTCGGCCGGGAAGGTGCCGCCGAAGACGATCGTCCCGTGCACGCTGGTCATCGAGATGTCGTTCGACTCCGGGTAGCCGACCCAGACCGCGGTCGAGAGGTTGGGCTGGTAGCCGGCGAACCAGGCGTCGGTGTATTCGTCGGTGGTCCCGGTCTTGCCCGCCTGCCCGGCGCAGCCGGTGTAGGCGGCGGTGCCGGTGCCTTCGGTGATGTTGTCCTGCAGCAGCCGGGTCACCTCCCAGGCGACGGGCTCGGAGAGGACGCGCTCCGGCGGCCGCCGTTCCGGCCGCTCGACGTGCCCGTTGGGGAAGACCACCTTCTTCACCGCGACCGGGTTGCGGTGGACGCCGCCGGCGGCGAGGGTCCCGTAGGCGGAGGCCATCTCCAGCGGCGAGACCCCGATTCGCAGGCCGCCCAGCCCCTCGGCGGGGATGCCGTCGAGCTTGG
>JALZHV010000239.1 GCA_030860625.1 Actinomycetota bacterium | reverse complement strand
CTACACCGAGGCGTACCGCCGCTACGTCTGGCCGGTCGACTCGGTCGAGGAGCTGCGCCTCGCCCCGTTCCACGTCCTCGCCGCCGAGAGCGGCCTCTTCGTCGACCGCGACCACTCCTGGCACCTCGGCCTCTGCGACCGCCTGGTCGAGGCCGACCCCGAGTGGCTCCACCGCACCGACCGCCGCCTCGTCGACCTCGACGACGCCGACCAGGTCACCGCCGCGACGGCCTGGTGGGAGGAGATGACCGCGGGCGGCGGCGAGGGGATGGTCGTCAAGCCGTTCGAGTTCGTCGCCCCCGGCCGCAGGGGCATCGCCCAGCCCGGGATCAAGTGCCGCGGCCCCGAGTACCTGCGGATCATCTACGGCCCCGAGTACCTCGACCCCACCCAGCTCGACCGCCTCCGCGACCGCAACCTCGGCCGCAAGCGCTCCCTGGCCGTCCGCGAGTTCGCCCTCGGCGTCGAGGCCCTGGACCGCCTCACCCGCCACGAGCCCCTCTACCGCGTCCACGAGTGCGTCTTCGCCGTCCTCGCCCTCGAGAGCGAGCCGGTCGACCCGCGGCTGTGACAAGCCCAAGGTTCTCGCCTGTGCAAAACCGCAGTTCTGCTGAAATCGGCAGAAACGGGAGTTTTCGCAGGTTAGGTAGTTACCTGTGTAAAATGAAATTCCTGCGGAATACGGCAAGCAGGGGTATTTATGCAAAATAATGCGAGAACGATCGAACGCGAAGCCTTCCGCCTCCTGCCATCTCTCCTAGCGGAGCTGCTCGACGAGGATCGGGTTGATCTGTACGAAGAAGGAGATCCGCGCGACAGGGGGGTGGATCTGTTGGCCGGCGATACGCGAGGACGCCGTTGGGCTGTTGAGGTCAAGAGCTCGAGTCGGCCTGGCCAGGTCGACCGCGCCGCGGCCCAATTGAGCAGTCTGGGGGACGAAGGCTTCACTCCCCTACTCGTTGTTCCCTATATGTCGAAGGCGGGGGGGGAGACCGCAGAGCGACTGGGGCTCAACTGGCTGGACCTCTCAGGCAACGCCCGCATTCGCGAGGAGGGGCTCCACATCTGGGTCCAAGGACGCCCCAACCGGCTGCGGGCGGCAGGTAGGCCGTCATCCCCATTCGCCCCGAAGAGCGCCCGGGTCACGAGGATGCTCCTGCTCGACCCCGCTCGCTGGTGGCGTCAAAAAGATTTGGCGGACGCCACCGGCCTCGATGACGGGAATGTCTCCCGGATCGTGAGAAGGCTCCTCGATGAGGCCCTCCTCGAGCGCCGCGAGCGGGAGCTGCGACCGCGTGATCCCAACCTTCTGCTCGACGCCTGGGCTCAGGACTATCGCTTCGACCGCCACCAGGCCGTCTTCGGTCATCTGAGCGGCAGCGGGATGGAGGTTGCCCGCGAGCTCCACGAGCGTCTCACGGAGGTCGATGCGATCCATGCCTTCACGGGGCTGCCCGCCGCTTGGGCCATGACGCACTTCGCGCGTTTTCGCCTCACGAGCGTCTACGTCGAGGGCAACCCGCTTTCCATCGCAGGGGAGATAGATATGCGGCAAGGGGAAAAGGGAGCGAACGTCCAGATCCTCGGACCTGATGACGAGGGTGTCTTCGCCGGCGGGGGGGAATTCGACGATCTTCCGTGCGTGGCGCCGGTGCAGGCCTACCTCGATCTTTCAAGCCTGCCCGAACGTGCGAAAGAGGCCGCCCGCCATCTGCGTGACGAGCGAATGGACTGGCGTGGCTGAGCGCAAAAAGCCTAGGCATCGAAGCGGTTACAGCCGCGAGGAGACCGAACAGGTCGAAGCCGCGCTCCTGACCGTGGCGGTAACGCTGGGCGCGCTGATGGACAGGATCTGCATCGTCGGCGGTCTCGTGCCAAGTCTTCTGATCGACCACGAGGTCGGTCCGGATCCCGAGACCGAGGCTGGACATCCAGGGACCAACGACCTCGATGTCGGCCTTGCGATCGCCCTGTTAGACGACGAACAGTACGCCGAGGTGGGTGAGCGACTGCGTCAGGAGGGTTTCGGGCCGGACGAGAACAGCAAAGGCAACCCGACCCCGCAGCGCTGGAAGCTCGAATCCCTGAACGTCACGATCGACTTCCTCCTGCCACCGATCCCCGGAGCCGAGGAGGGTGGTCACATGCAGCCGCTGGAGGGTGACCTGAGCGCCATGATCACCCCCGGCTTGCAGCTCGCTCAAGATGAGCGCCAAGAGGTCCTCGTCGACGGGCACACGTTGAAAGGCGAGCGTGTGAAGCGAGCGATTCCGGTCTGCGGGCCCGCGACCTTCGTCGTCCTGAAGGCACTCGCCTTCCACGACCGAGGTGAGCCGAAGGATGCTTTTGACCTCGTCTACGTCCTGCGCCGTTGGCCGGGAGGGATGTCCGACATCGTCGAGCGGATCGGTTCTCACTTAGAGACCGATCGCGCAATCGTCAACGAGGCCCTCGGCAAGCTCGCTTCAGACTTTTCCTCACCCGAGAGCCACGGCCCGCTCCGCGCCGCGGAGTTCGACGGCGACGTGGGCGGTGACCTGGACGCCGGTGCAGCCGACGCCCATGGCTATGTCGATGACCTTCTGCGGCAATGTCGCCGCAGTGGATATCTCAACGGCTTTAGCTAGCGGCTTGCGTCTCCCGAAGCCTGCGCGCCAGGCCTGCGGTGTCGTCGAGGACGTGGAGTTCCAAGGGGTCGATGCCGACGGAGCGGAGGCGGGTGGCGAGGACGTCGCGCTCGATGGTGGGGCCGCGGTTGACGAGATACTCGCCGATCTCGTGGTCGTAGGGGGTGGGGTTGGCTTCTTCGTCGGCGAGGGCGCGGAGGGCGCGGACGGTGCGGGCTAGGGCTATGGGGCGGGTCACTCCAAGCTCGGTGGCTGCGTCGTCGGGGTCACGGCGGTCGATGGCGATCAGGGTGAGGGCTTGGCGCTCATGGGCGGGGATCGTCGCCAGTCGCTCTTTTGCTTCGGCCTTGGCGCGCCAGGCGGGGAGGACCGCGCCGGCGATTGCTCTCACGGTCGAGACCTCCTCGCGCGGCACGACTCGCACCGCCAGCAGCAGCAGCGGGAAGGCGGCGAAGGCGAGGATGGACGCGACGAGGCGGGGGGTGCCCTCCAGCGGCGACAACTGCACGACTGCCACGCACGCCGCCGCGACCAGGAGCGCCAGGCCCAGCCTGGGCCATTCGAACGGGGTCGGGTTGCGGCTGCGCCGGTCGACGAGGACGAAGCAGATCGAGATGAAGACGCCCGCCACGACCTGGGCGATGGCGACGCCGTAGCTCGCGTCCCACGGGATCAGCAGCGCCGACACCGCCGCGTACGGGGCGATCCAGACGAGGTGGAGGAACGTGTACCAGTACCGCCGCCTCGCGAAGCCGGTCGCTCGGAAGACGCCCCTGAAGACGACGTGGGCGGCGCCGGCGGCCGCGACGATCGGGATCAGCGAGGCGGCGTCGCGGTAGGCGGGCGCCGCGATGTGGATCAGCGAGTCCGCCGCGAAGCAGATGAAGACGAGGAGGCCGAGGGTGGTCAGCGCCAGCAGGGTGAAGAC
>JALZHV010000011.1 GCA_030860625.1 Actinomycetota bacterium | reverse complement strand
GATCCAGACAGCGCCCTGAGCTGGGCGGTCGGGCGCTTCGAGATGGGCTGCGAGCGGCCGAGCGCGCTGGAGGGGCTGAGCGACCACCTGCTGGCGATGCGCGCGGTGCTCGAGGGCCACGGCCCGGTCGGGGCCTCGCTGCCCCTGCGGGCGGCGGCGCTGATCGAGGACGACTCGATGAACCGGATCGAGGCGCGCGAGCGGGTCGAGGACGTGCTCGAGCTGGAGCGGGCGATGATGAACGGCCGCCCCGTGCTCGGCGCGGTCGAGCTCGCCACCTGGGCCGAGGAGGGCGTGCGGAAGCTGCTGCGCCAGGCGGCGCTGGGCGAACTCGGCAACGACCTCAGCACCGTCGCCGACGAGACCCTGATCGTGAACGGGCTGGCCGAAGGCGACGCCGAGATCACGGTGTCCGAGAGCTTCGAACCCGAACTGGAGTTGGAGCCCGAGCCCGAATATGAGGACGAGGAGATCTCAATCGAGGCGATCGAGCCCGAGCCGCCCGCCGAACTTGCATCGCCCGTCGAGGAACTACCGGAGGAGGAGTACGTGGAGCAGGAGACCCGCATCATGGAGCCGATCCCGGCCGAAGACGAGATCAAGATCACCGCCACCCCGTGGCTGGAGGAGGTCTCCGACCCCCGCGGCGGCGAGACGATCGAATGGCCGGCCGACTCCGACCGCGACATCCAGCACCGCGAGCGCGTCGACACCCCCCGCGTGCGTCACCTCTTCCCCGTGCCTGAGGACGCTGACTGGGAGGTCAGCCACCTCGAGTTCGAGTACTCGCGCAACCGCGCGGGCTAGCGGTAGCGCCCTTTGGGCGTAGCCACAACGTTCGTGGATTTACAGAGTGAGTCACCTGTAGATCCTCTTCCGTACCCATAGACTCCTTCGCAGGGAGAGAGCGACGGGGCGACCGCGGCACGCGGACCAGCCTCCGAAAGGGAGAGCACAATGGGGAGGATCCTGCGTATAGCGATCGGCTTGGCGCTGCTTTTCTGCGCCCTGCCGGCTGCCGCTTCAGCCGCCGAATGCACCAACACCTGGACGGGGGCGGCGAGCAACGAATGGCACGTTGCCGAAAACTGGTCGGCGGAAACCGTGCCGACCTCCTCGGATGTCGCCTGCATCCCTAAAGAAAAGACCGCGCAGGTTGTCAGCGGTACTCACTCCGTTGAAATCCTGCAGGGCGAAGGCCGGGTAACGATCCTCGCTGGATCGCTCTCGGTGCTGGGACCGGAACCCTCCCACATCAAAAAGCTGCATCTCAGCGGTGGCGCCCTGAAAGGAGCGGGGGAGCTGCTGGTTACGGAATTCCTCAACGCCGACGGGGGCTCGATGGAAGGGTCCGGAAACACCGTGATCGGGGCTGAAGCCTCCGGTCACGTGGCAGCCCTGGAAGAAGGGGAAGGGCCCGGCCTCCGGCTTGCCGACAAACGGGAACTGAACGTCAAAGGCGTCTTGAACATCGCCGGTCTCGGAGGGCAACTGAACGCCGTCGAAGGCACTTTCCTCGGCGTCCTCAACGCCGGTGAACTGGCGGTGAAAGGACCCGAAGGCGGTGTCGCGTTGAGTGAATCCGCCGACCTGGTCAACGCGAGCGACCTGACGGTCGAGGGACCGGAAGGAAGGCTGACCCTGAGCGACAGCGCGTCGCTGCTCAACTCGAAAGACCTGACCCTGGAATCTCCCTCGGGCGGGCTGATCTCCCGCGACGAAACCTTGGTCGACAACAGCGGCACCCTCTCGGTCGAGGCCTCCGCGGGAGAAATTCGCGCCGAAGGATCCGCGATCGACAACTCCGGCACCCTTGTCGTCAAAGCGCCCGAAGGAAGGGTCCGAGGCGGCGAAGGGGCCACCCTGGACAACTCCGGCACGCTTGTCGTCAACGCACAGGGGGCGGGCAACGGCCTCGTCGCCGGCACGGGCGCTCTTCCGAAACTGATCAACACCGGCACGCTCCTCAAGAGCGAAGGGTCGGAAATGTCGTTCGTCGGGTTCAAAGTCGACAACGAGAATCTCGTCGAAGCTAAATCAGGGAGCTTGGCCTTCACCGGCGGCGGTAACTCGGGACAGGAAAAACTGGATTCCTGGGTGGCGGCGCCGGGTGCCCAGATCGTCTTCGCCCTCAGCGATTTCACCTTCGGTGAAGCGACCTCGCTGTCCGGGACCTTTCAGGCGGTCGAATCCGCGGAACTGAAAGGCCACCAGTTCAGTGCGGAAAAAGCCCAGGTCTGGCTGACGGAAAGCGATCTGTCGATCACCGGGCCGGGGAAAGAATCCCGTTTTGAAGAAATCGTGGTGTCCGACGGGGAATTCAGCTTGACCAAAAACGGCCTGCTTGACCTCAAGGTGGCGCTTCTCATGAGTGGATCCTGGGTGGCGGGAGAAGGCGCGGCGGTAAATGTCGAAAGCTTCTACCAGGAAGCAGGCGCTGCCAGCTTCGGTCCAGGTTCGAATCTGGCGGTCACCGATGCTGTCTACTTCGAAGCGGAAACGGGCACCTTCGACCTCCAGGCGAATTCGAAAAGCCAGATCCACCTCTTCTTCCAAGAAGGGGGTGCCGTCTCCGTTGGTGCAGGCTCGCTAGTCAACTGGGGGCACACCTTCATCGAATACGGGTCCTTCTCCGTAGGCTCCAACAGCAACGTCACCTTCAGTGACTTCTTCATCGAAGAAGCTTTGGCCACGGTTGGCTCGGGGGCATCTGTCACGACAGAAGATGCCTATGTCGAAAACACCCAGCTAAGCCTTGGCCCTGCGACTGAGACGAGCTTGGACGAACTCTTCTTGGACGGAGGTTCTTTCGAGATCGAGGAAGGGGCGAGCCTCGACACGGCGGAAGGGTACTTGGAGGGGTTGGTTCGAGTAGGTCCCAATGCCGCATTCAGCTCCGGGGATGTCTACATGGATGAAGAAGGCACCTTCGACATAGCGGAAGAAGGCTTCGTATCTCTGAAAGACCTGTATCTGGACGATGAAGGGACCGTGGATGGCGCGGGTCCGCTCGTCGTCGAGAAGCTCTTCTGGGGAGACGCCTCGATGACCGGCAGCGGTGTGACTGTGGTCAACGATTTCGGCCAGGTCACCAACAGCTTTGAATGCTTCGGGGGCAACTGTCCACCTGTTCATCGGTCATATGCGCAGCTAGAGGAACGACGCCTCGTCACCAATGGCTTCTTCTCGCTCGGGCATTCAACGCTCGCGATGTCCGATGGCGCCGTCCTCAGAAACAACGGCGAGTTCGACGCCAGCTCCGAGGCGACTGAACATGGTGCTCAGCTTCAAGTTGCCGAAGGCAGTACCTCGGCTCCGAAAGTCGTCAACGCAAGCGAATTCAACAAGGAGAGCGGGAGCGGCACCACCGAAGTCACCGTCCCGTTCCTGAACAACGGCTCGATCAACCAGCTCAGCGGAACCCTGCGCATCGCCAATCGCCTGGGAGTGCATTCCCGCGAGAAGTTCGGCCACAGGTGCTACTGCGGCGACCCGATCGAAACGGCCACCGGCGACTTCACCGAGACTCATGCGGACTTCGCCATCGGCGGCCTCGGGGTAGGCCTCGTTCTCAGCAGGACCTACAGCGCCCAAGCGGCTGCCTCGGCTGTTGCGCCCGGGCCGTTCGGATACGGCTGGTTCAGCTCGTTCCGCGACCGCCTCGAGTTCGAAGAAGGCGGCAAACGCATAACGGTCGAACGGACCGATGGCAGCATCCTGCCCTTCGTCAGCGACGGCAAAGGCTCCTTCGACCCGCCGGTCTGGAGCGAGGACACGCTGAGCGGGAATGGCGAATCGGGCTACACCTACACGAGCGTCAGCCAGATCGACCTTCACTTCACCCCCGCTGGCGACTTGGAGGCTGTAGTCGACCGCAACGGGAATGAAACGACTCTCACCTACACGAAAGGAGGCCGCCTCGAAGCCATCGAGGATCCCGCCGGCCGGCAGATCACCTTCTCCTACAACGGGGAAGGCCTGGTCGAAAGCGCCGAAGATCCGATGGGGCACACGGTCCAGTACGCCTACGAAGGCAAAGAGCTCGTCAGCGTGACGATGCCGGGCGAAGAAAGCCCACGCTGGCAGTTCGACTACGACTCCTCGCACCGGATGACGAAGATGATCGACGGGCGCGGCGGCGAAACGCTCAACGAATACGACTCCGAGGACCGGGCGATTTCGCAGACCGATCCGGCGGGGCGCACCCTCAGCATCGAGTACAGCGGCTTCCATACCCGCTTCACCAACGAAGCCACCGGAGCGGTGACCGACCAGTGGTTCGACAGCAGCAACCAGCCGACCTCGATAACCCGCGGGTACGGCACGGCCGATGCGGTCACGGAAACGTTCTCCTATGACGAAGCCGGCCGGCGGCTCAGCCGCACCGACGGCAACGGGCACACGACCACCTACGGATACGACGCCCAGGGCAATCTCACCAGCGAAAAAGACGCCGCCGGCGAAATCAAATGGACCTACAACGGGACCCACGACGTGATCTCGCTGACCACGCCCAAAGGCGAGACGACGACGCTCGAACGCGACGGCAACGGCAACGTCAAAAAAATCTCCCGGCCCGCTCCTGGGGGAGCCACTCAGGCGACGGCCTTCAGCCATGACGAAGACGGTCAGTTGAAAAGCGTCACCGACCCCCTGAAAAGGACCTGGAGCTACGGGTACGACAGCTACGGCAATCGCACCAGCGAAACCGACCCGATGGGCCACGAGCAGACGATGGGGTACGACGAAGCGTCGCTCCCGACCTCGGTCGTCTCACCGCGGGGCAACGTCGAAGGGGCCAATGCTTCCGACTTCGAATCCACCATCGAACGCGATCCTCAGGGCCGGCCGCTGAAAGTGACGAATCCGCTTGGCCACGACACCGAATACGCCTACGACGGCAACGGCAACTTGACCGAACGGACCAACGCCAAGGGCCACACGACCAAATACTTCTACAACGCCGTTGACGAGCGGACCAAAGTCGAAAAGCCGAACGGGGCGACGGTCAAAACCGAATACAACGGCGGCGGGTACGTCACGAGCCAGACCGACGGCAACGGTGAGACGACCACCTATGTCCCCAACGTGCTCGGGCAGCCGGTCGAAATGATCGACCCGATCGGGCGCAAAACGATCAGGGAGTTTGACGGGGCCGGCAACCTCGTCAAAACGATCGATCCCGCCAGCCGGGAGACGAGCTACTCCTACGATGCTGCCGACCGCCTGATCGGAGTCGACTACTCCAACGAAGCAACTCCGGATGTCGGCTTCGAATACGACGCCGACAGCAACGTCATCGGCATGGTCGATGGGACCGGCGAATCGAGCTTCGTCTACGACCAGCTCGGCCGGCTGACGCGAAGCGAGAACGGCCACGGCGACGTCGTGGAATACGGATACGACCTCGCCGGACAGCTGACGGGCATCGTCTATCCGAACGGGAAAAGCGTCTCCCGCAGCTACGACGCCGCCGCGCGACTGGAAAAAGTCACCGACTGGCTCGGCGGGACGACGAGCTTCTCCTACGACGCGGACTCCAACCTCCAGGGCATCGCCTTCCCGGGGGTGAGCGGCAACGTCGACGAATACGCCTACGACCGCGCCTCGCGAATGACCCAGGCGAAATTCAAGAAGGGCAGCGAAACCCTTGCCTCGCTCTCATATGTCCGCGACCCGCTCGGCCAGGTGGAAGAAGAAGCCCGCAGCGGCCTTCCCGGTCCCGAAAAAGTCAGCTACGGCTACGACGAAAACAACCGCTTGGTCAAAGCCGGCAGCGCGACCTTCGGCTACGACCTCGCCGACAACATGACGAAAGCGCCGGGGCGGACGAGCACCTATGACAAAGCGAGCCAGCTGGAAGCGTCGACCGCCGCCACCTACACCTACAACCAGGTGGGCGAGCGGACGAGCTCTACGACGACCAAATCAACCACCCCGGCCTATGGCTTCTCCTTCGGTGGCGAGACCTCTGGACCCGGCCGCCTCTCCGCTCCCGCCGGCATCGCGATCGACGCCGAAGGCAACGCCTGGGTTGCCGATACCGCCCACAACCGCCTCCAGCAGTTCAATTCCAAAGGCGAATTCATCCGTCAGATCGGCACTTTCGGCTCGAGCAACGGGCAGCTCAACGCGCCCCGCGGCATCGCCATCGGCCCCGAAGGCAACCTCTTCGTCGCTGATACCGGCAACAACCGGGTGCAGGTCTTCAAACCGAACGGCGACTTCGTCCGCAAGTTCGGCACGCCGGGGCCCGGCAGCGGCCAGTTCAGCTCGCTGAAAGACCTCGCATTCGATCCCGAAGGCAACCTCTGGACGATCGAAGACGCGCGGGTGCAGAAGTTCACGGCCCTGGGCGCTTGGAAATTCCAGTTCGGCGCCGAAGGATCGGAAGACGGGCAGCTGAAAGGCGCACGTGGCATCGCCACCGACGCCGTCGGCAACGTCTGGGTAGCCGACGCCGGCAACCAGCGAATCCAGGCCTTCAAACCGAGCGGGGAATTCATCCGTAAATTCGGCAGCCAGGGGATCGGCAACGGCAAAGTGAAGTCGCCCCACGACCTCACCATCGACGCCGAAGGCAATGTCTGGGTCGCCGACACCGAAAACTACCGCGTGGAGCGGTTCAGCTCCGAAGGCGCCTACCTGGCCCAGTTCGGCACCAGCGGCCCCAACTCAGGTCAGTTCGCCCTGCCGCAGGCGGTCGCCGTCGACGCCCAAGGCGACCTCTGGGTCGCCGACACCGGCAACGACCGCGTGCAGGAGGTGAGCGCGACCGAATTCCTCCGCCAGTTCGGGAACGAAAGCTCCGGCCCCGGCAACCTCTCGTCGCCCGCCGGCGTCGCGATCGACGCCGAAGGCAATATCTGGGTCGCCGACACCGCCCACCACCGGATCCAGCAGTTCAATTCCAACGGCGAATTCATCCGCCAGTTCGGCACCTTCGGCTCGGATAACAGGCAGTTCAACGTCCCTCGCGGACTAGCCATCGGACCAGAAGGCAACCTCTTCGTCGCCGACACCGGCAACCACCGCGTTCAGGTCTTCAAACCGAACGGCGACTTCGTCCGCAAGTTCGGCACCCAGGGGCCCGGCGCCGGTCAGTTCGTCTTGGTGCGAGACCTCGCGTTCGATTCCGAAGGCAACCTCTGGACGGTTGAAAACGCGCGGGTGCAGAAGTTCACGGTCTTGGGCGCCCCCCAATTCCAGTTCGGAACCGAAGGATCGGAAAACGGGCAGCTCAAAGGCGCCCGCGGCATCGCCACCGATGCAGCCGGCAACATCTGGGTCGCGGACACCGGCAACAACCGCGTTCAAGCCTTCAAACCGAACGGCGAATTCATTCGCAAGTTCGGCAGCACCGGCGAAGGCAACGGCCAGCTGAGGTCGCCGCAGGGCCTGGTCTTCGACGCCGAAGGCGACGTGTGGGTGGTCGAGGCCAACAACTACCGCCTGCAGCGGTTCTCCCCCGAAGGGACCTACCTCGCCCAGTTCGGCACCGCCGGCCCCAACCCTGGCCAGTTCGCGGTGCCGCAGGCAGTCACCGTCGATGCTCAGGGCGACCTCTGGATTGCCGACACCGGCAACAACCGAATTCAGGAGGCGACCTCGACCGAATTCCTCCGCGAGTTCGGCGGCCAGAGCAGTGGACCCGGCCGCCTCTCGGCTCCCGCCGGCATCGCGATCGACGCCGAAGGCAATGCCTGGGTCGCCGACACCGCCCACAACCGGATCCAGCAGTTCGACGACAAAGGCGAATTCATCCGTCAGTTCGGGACCTCGGGCACCGGCAACGGGCAGCTCAACGCGCCTCGCGGCATCGCCGTCGGCCCCGAAGGCAACCTCTTCGTCGCCGACACCGGCAACAACCGGGTGCAGGTCTTCAAACCTAACGGCGACTTCGTCCGCAAGTTCGGCACGCCGGGACCTGGCGATGGCCAGTTCAGCTCGCTGCGGGACCTCGCGGTCGATCCCGAAGGCAACGTTTGGACGGTCGAGGGGAGCGGGGCTCGGGTCCAGAGGTTCACCGTCCTCGGCGCCTTCGTCTCCAAATTCGGGTCGGCTGGCGCCGGCAACGGGCAGTTCAGCGGCCCCCGCGGTATCGCCACCGACGCCGTCGGCAACGTCTGGGTGGCCGACACCGGCAACCACCGCGTGCAGGCCTTCAAACCGAACGGGGAATTCATCCGCACGTTCGGCAGCCAGGGAATCGGCAGCGGCAAACTGAAGTTCCCCCACGACCTCGCGGTCGACGCCGAAGGCGACGTCTGGGTCGCGGACACCGAAAACTACCGCGTGGAGCGGTTCAGCTCCGAAGGCGCCTACCTGGCCCAGTTCGGCACCAGCGGCCCCAACTCAGGTCAGTTCGCCCTGCCGCAGGCGCTCGCCGTCGATGCCCAGGGCGACCTCTTGGTCGCCGACACCGGCAACGACCGGGTGCAGGCGTGGGAGTGGCAGGTAGCGACCAACTACAGCTACAACCAAGCAGGGAATCTCACGTCCGTCCAGCGGCCGCCGGTGGGCGGAGCGCCAGCTGTCAACCAGAGCTTCACCTACAACGGCACCGGCCTGATGGCCTCTAAGACCAGTGGTTCCACGACCCACCACCTTGCCTGGGACCTGAACTCCCCATTGCCGTTGCTCTTGAGTGATGACAGCAACAGCTACGTCTACGGCCCGCACGATCTGCCGATCATGCAGATCTCGGAAGGCAAACCGACCTACCTTCACCACGATCAGATCGGAAGCACCCGGCTGCTCACGGGTGAAGGTGGAGAAACCAGCGCCACCTACAGCTACCAGCCGTTTGGCGAGGTCGAAGGCAAGACGGGCACCGCAAGCACGCCCCTTGGCTTCGCGGGCCAGTACACCGATGCCGCTACGGGACTCCAGTACCTGCGAGCAAGGTTCTATGACCCGGCGACGGCACAGTTTCTGACTCGCGACCCCATCGAGTCTCTGACGGGCGAACCTTACGTCTACGGTTTCAATAATCCGCTGAGGTATGGAGATCCAAGTGGGCTGGTGGCACAAGCGGCTGCGGCGCCTGTCTGTTTCGCAGGACCAGGAGGGGCTTTTATCTGTGCTGGAGTGGTCAGCGGCTCCATATGCGCAGCTAACGAGCTTTGCCGTGGGGCCGCTAGCGAAGTGGCTAGTCAGGTTACGAATACTCTTGAAGACCTCGGCAGTTTGTTCGAGGGTGATGATGACGACGAGGCGGAAGAATATGCACCCCCGCCTTACGACCCAAGTGAAGCCAAAGAAGAATGCCCGACCTATCAGGATTGGGAAAAGGGCGAGAATATAATCGGTGATCGCGCGCAGGAAATGGCGAAGGCGCTGCGGGAAGTCAACCAGCTATTGATCTCTGCCGGCAGTGACCCAGAGGGTCCAACTGGTGGAAGTCGTTGGAGGCGGATAGTCTCTGCGATTATGAGGGCGATTGATGGGAATTTATGAAAATCAGAGGTAGGAATAAAAATAACCTTGCAGTGACTATTGAACGGGGCCGAAAGCTCCTTGTGGCAGGACAGCACCATGAGACTCTGAAATTTCTCGAGGAAGCAATCCAGCAATTTCCAGAGGATGCCGAGATCCGGCTGCTATATGCGACGATCCTCCTCGAGTTTCAGCCTGATGACGTAGCGGTCCACGCCCTTCAGGCCGCGGAGATGAGCCCAGATGATCCAATTATTCTGGTGCGTGCAGGAGGCCTTTTGCTCAATAGGGGAGAGGCGGATTCTGCTCGTTTCTGCTTGAAGCGTGCAAGGGAACTGGCAGGCGATAACTTCATATTGATGCCGGGATTACTAAACCGCGAGGGCCTTCTTGCCATGCTGGATCAAAACTTTGAGCTCGCAGAGCAGAACCTCAGGGCCGCCGTTGAGAGTGAGCCAACTTCTGAACCGTTCGCAATCGACCTCGTCAGATTCTTGGTAGTCCGAGGTCGACATGAAGAGGCCGTGGAAGTCATTGATCAGACGCTAACGCTAGTGGAGAATAAAGACGCCCTAAGGGGAATACGCAGGAAGCTCATGGCAGATCAGTTGGACGACTAGCTATAAGGACGCAAGGTGTTCTGTGGGTGTTGAGAACTTTCCAGTGGTAAAGATTTATTTTCGCTTTTATGGTGATTCGTTTGATCCTGACGAGATCACTCGGCGATTAGGAATTCAGCCAACTAACAAGTTCCGGCTTGGGGATCCGATTGACGAGGAGGGGCGGGCGCGTTGGCCGGGCTACGGCTGGATAATCAAGGTGGGCCCCTGCGAGACGCTCGATATCGAGGGGATGCTGAAGGAGCTTCGAAAGCGCGCAGAAGTCTCACCTGAACTGGTAAGGAAGGTTTGCGCTGATTTGAATTTAGACTTGGTGATTATTTGTGGAGTAAATGGTGAAGAGGCGGACACCATGCCTGCGATGTTCTTCCCGACTGATTTTCTTTCCTGGGTGGTCGAATTAGGAGCCTCCCTCAACGTTGACGTGAGTGCTTGAACTGGGATGGGCGCTCCCCGACTCCACACGCTCACCATCGGCACGCATTCGTGGTGATGCGGCTTCCGAAGCCTGATGCGTGGCCCGAGGAGAGTCCTCTTAGCGAGGAGGACATCACGCTGACGAAGGCATTCTTCACGGAGGATGCCGCTCAGCGGGAGGCTGATCGTTTGAATGATCTAAACGGTAAGAACTGGAGTTATTCGATAGCTGTCGCGAGGCTGGTGGAGTGATGTCCCTTCCCGAGGGAAAAGTCCTCCGCGTCACCTCACGGCGCGGCAGGCGGGCTTGGGGGCTCATGTTCCTCGCGATGGGAAGCTTCGCCGCTTACCTTTTCTTCTACGCGGTTCTGGCCCGTCGACCTAGGGCGGCGCTGGGTGGCATCGGCTGCGCACTCGTTGCCACCTTGTTGGCTCGCTTGGGATTGAACGGAGTGATCGTCAAGCGATGGGGAATAGAGGCCCGCACCACCTTTCGAACGTATCGCTGGCGCTGGAATGAGATCGAGCGGTTCGAGCTGCAAGGCGGAGGAGAGGGCTCTCGCTTGAGCGTTCACCTGCGGAGCGGGGACGCGCTGGACTTTTCCGGCTTCTTCGCTCGTACTCATGCCGACGAGGAGAAGGCACGGGCGTGGGTCGAGGCGCTCGGGGAGCGGCTCGAAGTCGGGCGCGAGGAGCAGGAGCGCGCCGAGGCTGTGGAGCGAGGTCGGAGACTCTTGTCTGAAGAGCGGTACCAGGAGAACCTGGAATTCCTCGAGGAGGCGCGCCGGCAATTCCCGGATGTGGCCGAAATCCAGTTGCTCTACGCGTCGATGCTCCTGGAATTTCGGCCTGAGGATGTAGCGGCTGAAGCTGCCAAAGCGGTCGAGCTTGGCCCGGAAGACCCCATCATCTTGGTGCGGGCGGCGAGTCTCCTGCTCAACAGGGGGAAGCTCGAGGAGGTGCGGCCCATCGTGAAGCGGGCGAGGGCACTGGTGGGGCCTGAATTCGTGCTGGAGGGTGGACTGGTGAACCTCGAGGGTGTGATTGCCGCCATCAACAAGGAATACGACCTCGCCGAGGAGAAACTTCAGCTTGCGGTAGAGCTCGATCCGGACTTCGAGTCGTTCGCGGGGGATCTCGCGAAATTGCTTCGAATCCGCGGCCGCCCAGCAGAGGCCGTGGAAGTCATCGATCAAGCGCTGCCGCAGGTGGAGAAGAAAGAGCGCTTGGAGCGGCTACGTAAGGAACTCGTAGGCGGTGGCGACCACTGAATCCTCGACCTGCGCAGCGAGCCGCGTGTGGCTAGGCCCGGCCCGCCGCCATCTCGACCCGCTCCTCGGCGGTGGCGAAGAGGTAGCGGTCGATCTCGGCTAGGCCGTGGAGATCGTGGACGTCCTCGTCGAGGTAGGGGACGCGGATTACGCAGGAGGTGCGGAGCTCGTTGGCGAGGCGGTCGATGTTGCGGGCGTCGCGCTCGGCGAGGGCCTGGTAGTCGGCGAAGTTGGCGGCGACGCGTTTGGCGAGGGCGGGGTCGTCGAGTTTGTCGGCGAGGGTCTCGGGCAGGTCTTCGACGTCGCCCTGCAACTCGTCGGCGGGGTAGTGGACCTTGTTGACGATGACGCCGCCGAAGGGGAGCTTGGCCTCGACCAGTTTGCGGTGGAAGTAGACGGCCTCGTCGATCGGCTCGCCCTGGGGGCCGCAGACGACGAGGAAGCAGGTCTCCGGGTCGCCGAGCAGTTTGTTGACGCGCTTGGCGCGGGCCTGGAAGCCCTCGACCATGCCGCTGAAGGCGTTGAAGAACTCGGCCAGGTCGGCGATCAGGTCGAAGCCGACCAGCTTCTTGAACACGCCCAGCGCGACCGAGACGCCGCGGCCGGTGACCTTCGCCGCGAACCCGGTCGGCTTCATGAACATGCGCAGCGATTTGCCCTCGATGAACTGGGTCAGCCGTTTCGGTGCGTCGAGGAAGTCGAGGGCGTTGCGGGTGGGGGGCGTGTCAAGGACGAGCAGGTCGAAATCGCCTTCGGTGTGGAGCTCGAACAGCTTCTCCATCGCCATGTACTCCTGCGAGCCGGCGAGGGCGTTCGAGATCTGCTTGTAGATCCGGTTCTCGAGGATCCGGTCGCGGGTCTCGGCATCCGGCGCGTGCTTGCGGACGAGGTCGTCGAACGTCGCCTTGGCGTCGAGCTGCATCGCCCAGAGCTCGCCCTCGCCGAGGTCGACGTCGGACGCGCCGAGCAGCGTCGGATCCACCTGGCGGGCGACGTTCCCGAGCTCGGGCAAGCCGAGCGAGTCGGCGAGCCGCTTCGCCGGGTCGATCGTCAGGACCGCGACCTTGAGGC
>JALZHV010000238.1 GCA_030860625.1 Actinomycetota bacterium | reverse complement strand
GCGCTGGTCACGACCCTTCCCGCCTCGAGCAGTCGATCGCCCGCGTCGCCCCCGCCCACCTCGCCTTCGTCGGCAAACGCGCCGCCCAGATCGTCCTCCGCCACCAGGTCCCCTACGGCCGCCAGCCCGAGCCCTTCGCCGGAGCGACCGCCTGGGTCCTCCCCTCCCCCTCCGGCCTCGCCCGCCGCTTCTGGCACGTCGAGCCGTGGCAGGAGCTAGCCCGAGCCGTTCGCCTCCTCGCTCCGTAGACGCTGCTCGAAATTCTCGGCCAGCGCGGCCAGGTCCGCCAGCTCCACCTCGAGCGCGTACGCGATCCGCCTCACCATGCCCCAGGTCGGATTGCCCTCCCCCTGCTCCATGCGAGACATCTGGCTCGGGTCGAGCTCTGCCCGCCGCGCCAGCGACCGCTGATCGAGATCCGCATCCGCCCGCACTTTCCTGATCGCACGAGCCAGCCCCACCTGCGGATCCCTCCTCCTCGGCACCCCCGGCAGCCAATTTGGCGAGAACCCCAAGTTCCATAGAGGCCGAGTCCACTCATTCGTGACGCAGAATTTTGCGCTCAGGCACTCCTAGGTCTTGTTCCGTGACAGCGCGAATCCGAGCATCGCCAGGTGCCGCGAATCAGCAGCTTCTACGGGATCACGATCTGGATGTACCACGACGAGAT
Source organism: Actinomycetota bacterium (assembly GCA_030860625.1). Lineage (GTDB taxonomy): Bacteria > Actinomycetota > Thermoleophilia > Solirubrobacterales > 70-9 > VAYN01. The sequence continues at coordinate 2,912 of JALZHV010000238.1, read as the reverse complement.
CCATCACCGTGGTCGACCGCATTTCCACGCCAGCTACGGCGAAGCAGAGGCCTCGATCGACATCGAGAGCCTGAGGATCATTGCCGGCGATCTTCCTCCGCGTATTCGGCGCCTCGTATCCAAGTGGGGCGCTGCGCATCAGTTCGAGCTGCGAGACAACTGGACGCGAGCACGCGACCATCGACCCTTGAGACCCATTGAGCCCCTGCCATAGCCCCTCTACCATCAGGCTCATGCGCAGCACGCCACTGCTGATCGACGCCAAGGCCTCCGAGGGCTACACGGTCCACGTGCGCTTCGAGGACGGCCTCACGGCGGATGTCGATCTCTCTTATCTACTCGACTACGGCGGCGTCTTCGCGCCTCTTCGCGATCTCGAGTACTTCCGTCGACTCCGAGCCGATGCCGAGGCGGGCACGATCGTCTGGCCCAACGAAGCCGATATCGCTCCCGAGACGCTGTACGCATACGCGCAAGAACGCGCTGCGGCCACTGCCTAGCGATTGCGGAAACGACACAGCAAGACGAACCCTTCACGAGGGTTCCGCCTTACTGATGGAGGCGCCGAGATTCGAACTCGGATCCGCGGACGCGGTGCGAGGGTGTCTACAGGCTTAGCTGGCGCTTGATTCTCGTCTCCCGGGGTCCGCGCCAGCGGGCACTACGGGAGACAAAGCCCTCTTTGATTTCCCCTGACGGACGGGGCGATCCGCCTGGGTGAGCCCGTTTCTGAAGCCAGTGCCCCTCCCCACGGGCGAGGGAGGACCGACTCTCACAGCGCTTAGCTTCTAACTAAGCGGCGAGGGCGAACTCATGGTCCGCACGTATTGGTTTGTGCTGGGGTTTAACGAGGCCTCCAGCAACCTCGACCTGCAACCGTTCGCACGAGTCGACCACGTCGAAGCCTGTCGCCCCCGTGCTTGGGAATGCGCTTCCGATTGTACGCGGTCGGGAATACTGGCCTTGTGAGCGGGCGCAGCTACGACGCGATCGTCCTCGGGGCCGGCCCGGCCGGCGAGGTCTGCGCCGGGCGCCTGGCCGAAGGCGGCCTGCGGGTAGCGATCGCCGAGCGCGACCTGATCGGCGGCGAATGCTCCTACTACGCCTGCATGCCCTCGAAGGCGCTGCTGCGCCCGGCCGACGTACTCGGCGAGGCGAAGCGGGTTCCCGGCGTGCCCAGCGGCGACGGCGAGCTCGACCCGCAGGCGGTCCTCGCCCGCCGCGACGTGGTCGTCCACGAGCTCGACGACTCAGTCCAGCTGCCGTGGCTGGAAGAACGGGGGATCGACCTCTTCCGTGGCGACGCACGCTTCGACGGCGAGCGCCGCGTGCTGGTCGGAGACGAGGCGCTGATCGCCGAGAAGGCGGTCGTCGTCGCCACCGGCAGCAAGGCGGCGATGCCGCCGATCGAGGGGCTCGACCAGGTCGAAGCCTGGAACAACCGCCCCGCGACGGTCGCCAAAGAGGTGCCGGAGAGCATGGTCGTGCTCGGCGGCGGTCCGGTCGGCAGCGAGCTGGCGCAGGCCTGGGCGAGCCTGGGGACGAAGGTGACCCTGGTCGAGGGCGGCGAGCACCTGCTCTCACGCGAGGAGCCGTTTGCCGGGAAGGAAGTCGCCAAGTCGCTGCGCGAGAACTTCGGAGTCGACGTCCGCACCGGCGCGCGGATCGAGAAGGTCGCGCCCGCCGACGGGGGCGTGGTCGCCACCTTGAAAGGCGACGACACCGTCGAGGCAGCCGAGATCCTGATCGCTGTCGGCCGCGTCCCCCACACCGCCGACCTCGATCTCGAGGCCGCCGGCGTCGAACCGGACGAGCGCGGCTTCCTCGGGACCGACGACCGGCTGCGGGTGGGCGGCAGCGACTGGCTCTACGCGGTCGGCGACGTCAACGGCCGCTCCCTCTTCACCCACATGGGCAAGTACCAGGCCTGGGTCGCCGCCGAGAACCTGCTGGGGCGGGAGACCAGGGCGACCGCCGAAGGGCTCGGCTCCCCCCGCGTCACCTTCACCGACCCGCAGGTAGCCGCCGCCGGCAAGACGCTCGCGCAGGCGCGCGAGGCAGGCATCGCCGCCCGCGCCGTCGACGTCCCCACCGACGGCACCCCCGGCGCCAGCTTCCAGGGCAAGGACACCGGCGGCACCTCCCGCCTCGTCGTCGACGAGAAGAAGAGCACGATCGTCGGCGCCACCTTCACCGGCTTCGAGACCGCCGACTTCCTCCAAGCCGCGACGGTCGCCATCGTCGCCGAGATCCCGATCTCGAAGCTACGCCACGCCATCGCCCCCTACCCCACCCGCAGCGAGGTCTGGCTCAAGCTGTTGGAGCGCTACGAGGCCGAGTAGCTCTAAGAGAAAGTTGCGGTTTCGTATTGAGGCTCTGCCTCCAGGAACCGCACCTGAGAAGCGTTTACAAGAATTCTCTCGCCCTTTTTGTTTAGCGCAACCAGAGGAGCAGCGGAAAGCGGAACAGTGCGAAAGGCACTCTCGACCTCACCGAGATCCTCATCAACGGTGATGTAGTGACCTTCATCGAATTGGAGCCTCGTCTGCATGGACCGACACTATCCCCACGGGCAGATAGAAAAGTCCGACTCGGAAACCAACCCGATGGGTTCCTTAGGTACCTGCCCGGTTACTAAGGAACTACGGAATGGAGAAGCGCCTATTCCCGACCATCACGCGGTTCCTTAGTAACGCTATGGGTGTCAAAGGAACCACAACCTGACGTCGGGAGCAGGGATGCCCCTCCCCCGGAGGCTCCCAACCCAACAATCCGAAGTGCCGGAGACGATCAGCTGCGCGACGGTCTCCGGGGGAGGGGCATCTGTCCCCAGCGCCCTCCTCTAGGCTGCGGCGCTGATGAGGCTGCTGACCTTCGATGCTGGTGACGGTCCCAGGGCGGGGCTGTTGGAG
>JALZHV010000237.1 GCA_030860625.1 Actinomycetota bacterium | reverse complement strand
CGCGAGCCGACGCCCGAGGAGATCGCGGCCGAGCTGGAGTGCTCGCCGCGCGAGGTGCGCGACATCCTGCGCATGTCGCTGCAGCCGATCTCCCTCGAGAAGCCCATCGGCGAGGAGGACGAATCCGAGCTCGGCGACTTCGTCGCTGACGATGCCGTTCTGGAGCCGTTCGAGGAAGCGAGCGAGCACCTGCAGAAGGAGGGCGTGAAAAAAGCCCTGGAAGCGCTGCCGGATCGCGAGCGCCAGGTGATCGAACTCCGCTACGGCCTCTCCGGCGCCGAGCCGCTGACGCTCGAGGAAGTCGGCCGCACCTTCGGCGTCACCCGCGAGCGGATCCGCCAGATCGAGAACAACACGCTGAAGAAGCTGAAGCGCCTGCCGGAGGCGCAGATGCTGCGCGAAGCCTCGTAGCTAGCCGACCGGCTCGAGCACGAAGACGCCGATGTCGCGGTCGAGCTTCGATTCGTAGAACTCCCAGCCGGAGTACTGCTCCATGTGGCGGCGCCAGAGGTCGGCGCGCTCGTCGCCCTCGGCGAGCCGCGCCCGCACCTTCACCCGCCGTTTCCCGGTCTCGACTTCGGCCTCCGGGTTCGCCCGCAGGTTGAGCGACCAGGCCGGCGTCTTCGCGTTGCCGGCGTTGGTGTTGATGACGACGAAGCGGTCGCCGTCGGCGAGGTAGAGGACCGGCGCCGTGCGCGGCTGCCCCGACTTGCGGCCGGTGGTGGTGAGCAGCAGGATCGGCGCCTTGCCGATCTTGCCGCCGACCCGCCCGCCGGTGAGGCGGTAGAGGGGGGCGTTCGCCTTGCCGGCCAGGCGCAGCCCGGTCGCCCCGAGGGAGTTGGAGAGCCTCGCCCAGAAGTGGTCGCTCAGCACGCGGCGAGTATCCCACCCGGGCGAGCTACAGTGAAATCGATGGCCGAGCCGCACCCCTTCCGCCGCGCCGCCGAGACCAAGGACCTGCAGCTGCTGGCGGAGACGCTGCGCGAGGACGTAGTCCTCCACAGTCCCGTCCTCTTCCGCGGCTTCGAAAGCCGCGAGACGGTGATCGCGGTCCTGACCCACGTCGCCGCCACCCTCGAGGACCTCACCTACACCCACGAGCTCGCCGACGGCGACTCCGTCGTCCTCCGCTTTCAGGCGAAGGTGGGGGACAAAGAGCTGGAGGGAATTGACTTCCTCGAGCTCGACGAGGACGGCCGCGTCCGCGAGCTGACCGTCTTCATGCGCCCCTTCTCCGCCCTGACCGCCTTCAACGAGCGGATGGCCGCCCGCCTCGGTGCCTCCGAAGGCTAGGCCGGCGCCTGTCCCTTAAACTTTCCCGCTCTAACCCGGGGGAGTGTCCGAGTGGTTAAAGGAGATGCGCTGTAAACGCATTGGCTATGCCTACGCAGGTTCGAATCCTGCCTCCCCCACTGTCGAAGTCGCCATCTTTCCTCCTGGGCCTCCAGGGCGCCAGGGCTCGGGCGGACTCACTTCGAACTCCGAGTATTTGGGTCCGCCAAGGCTGATTCCGCTCCGACCATGTACTTCGTGGGAGGGGATGAACCAGCAGCGCCAGTCTGCAACCACCACGAACAAATAGTCAAAGCGCGACTCCTCCAAGCGCTTGATGATCCCGTTCCAGCTGCGGTTTCCGCCTCGCGTGCAGGTCGCGACCACCCAACGATCCCTTTGGAAGCAGGTCGAGGTTTTGACTTGGATGCGGAGGAGCTTGCCCTCTCGCTCCGCGAGTAGATCGCAGTCGGGGCTATGGCCGAAGGGAATCCAAACTCCGTAGCCCTGTTGCATGAGCCACGACGCAGCAATTCCCTCTCCCATATCTCCCTGTTTTCGAGGATTGAGCTGCTTTAGGTCCATAGAACATATGTTCGCAAATAAAGCAGACAGAAAATTGCATTACAGGCGCCCGCCCCTGTCGATTGAAAAGATGCCCCGATGCTCAATGACCGCGTGATCGCGATCGCCGGAGTGGGCGGCGGCCTTGGACCCCTAGTCGCCCAGCGGCTCGCCGAGGCCGGCGCGACCGTCGCGGGTACCGATCGCAGCCCAGAGACGCTCGACGCCCTCGCCGCCGACCTCGACCTCCCTGCCGACCGCTGGGACGGCCGCGCCGTCGACCTCCTCGACGAGGACGCGGTGCGCGCCTGGTGCGCCGCCCTGGTCGAGCGCTTCGGCCGCGTCGACGGGCTGATCCACCTCGTCGGCGGCTGGCGCGGGGGAGAGCCGCTGCACGAGGCGCCGCTCTCCGACTGGGAGCTGCTGCACGACCTGCTGGTCCGCACCGTCCAGCACACGACCCGCGCCTTCCACGACCAGATCGCCGCCGGCGAGCGCGGCCGCTTCGTCCTCGTCTCCGCCAAGCAGGCCCAGGCGCCGAGCAACACCAACGCCGCCTACGCGGTCGCCAAGGCCGCCGCCGAGGCCTGGACCCTTGCCCTCGCCGACGGCTTCGAGCCCGGCGGCGCCACCGCCAACATCGTCGTCGTCGAGGCGATCCTCACCCCACGGATGCGGGAGGAGAACCCGGACGAGGAGTTCCCCACCTTCACCCCCGCCGAGCACGTCGCCGAGGCGATTGCATTCCTCTGTTCGGACGCGGCCGCCAAGATGAACGGCCAGCGCCTCCCTCTTACCATGGGCCGATGAGCAGCAAGCAGCGCGGAAAACCCGACGGCAAGATGACGATCGGGGAGCTGGCGCGGCGGACCGGGATGACGATCCGCAACATCCGCGCCCACCAGACCCGCGGCCTGCTGCCCCCGCCCGAGGTCCACGGCCGCACCGGCTACTACAACGAGGACCACGTCGCGCGGATCGAACTGACCCGGGAAATGCAGGGGGAGGGGCTCAACCTCGAGGCGATCCGCCGGGTGCTGGAGAGCAGCGAGGGCTCCTCCCGCGAGATGGTCGACTTCGCCCGCGCCGTCCGCGCCCCCTTCGAGGACGAGACGCCGGAAATCTTCGACGCCGCCGAGCTCGCCGCGGTCTGGGGCGCCGAGGACCTCAACCCGGACCTGATCCGCCGCGGCGAAGAGCTGGGCATCCTGCGCCAGCTGCCCGACGGCCAGATCGAGGTGATCAGCCCCCGCCTGCAGCGCGCCGGCAACGCCCTGATCGAACTCGGCGTCTCGCCCGAAGCCGCCTTCTCCACCGCCGAGAATCTCCGCCGCCACGCCGAGGGCGTGGCCCGCACCTTCGTCGATCTCTTCGTCGAAGAGATCTGGGAGCCGTTCGACAAGGCGGGCCGCCCGGAGGAGGACTGGCCGAAGGTGCGCGAAGCCCTCGACCGGATGCGCCCGCTCGCCTCCGACGCGCTGCTGGGGATGTTCCAGATGGCGATGGGCGAGGCGACCGAGAAAGCGGGCGAACGCACCCTGCGCGACGCCGCCAACCCGCGCCGCCCCAAAGACGCCGACGGGGACGGGAGCGGCGGCGGCTGAGAAGCCGGCGCGAGGCCGAGCCCGCGGCTCGGTACCGATAGCGTGCGAACCATGAGAAGTCGAATCGCGCAACTGCTCGCCTGCGCCATCGCCATCGGTGCCGTCCTCTCCCTCGCGGGATGCGGGGGCGGCTCCGAAGACCACCCCCCCCCCCCCCCCCCC
>JALZHV010000236.1 GCA_030860625.1 Actinomycetota bacterium | reverse complement strand
GCGGTGGCCACCGCCAAGCGCCTCGGCGCGATCGTCACCGGCTTCGACATCCGCCGCGCCGCCTGGGAGCAGATCGCCTCGCTCGGGGGCCGCCCGCTGGAACTGGACTTCATCCCCGACGCCGAGGGGGAGGGCGGTTACGCCCGGCCGCTGACCGACGAGGAGAACGCGCAGGTGCGCGACGCCCTCGCCGAGAACGCCGCCAAACAGGACATCATCGTCACCACCGCCGCGATCCCGGGCCGCCCGGCGCCGACCCTGATCACCGCCGAGGGCGTCCGCAACATGTCGCCCGGCTCGGTGATCGTCGACCTCGCCGCCGAGACCGGCGGCAACTGCGAGCTGACCGAGCCCGGCCAGATCGTGGTCGAGAACGGGGTGAAAGTGATCGGCCCGCGCAACCTCCCCTCGGAGATGCCGGCGCCGGCCTCCCAGCTCTACGCCAAGAACCTCGAGAACCTGCTCGGCCTGATCGTCACCGACGAGGGCGAAATCAAGGTCGACTTCGAGGACGACATCATCGCCGCCGCCTGCATCACCCAGGGCGGCGCGATCAAAAACGAGAGGGCAGCGCAGTAGCCATGGACTTGATGACCGAGATCACGATCTTCGTGCTCGCCGTCTTCGTCGGCTTCGAGGTGATCTCGAAGGTGCCGACCACCCTGCACACCCCGCTGATGTCGCAGACCAACGCGATCCACGGCATCGTCATGCTCGGCGGCCTGATCGTGCTCGGCTTCGCCGACGACGGCCTCGAGTACGTGATCGGCACGATCGCGGTCGCCTTCGGCGCGATCAACATCGTCGGCGGCTTCATGGTCACCGACCGGATGCTCGGCATGTTCTCCAGGAAGCCGAAACCGAAGGCCCAGGCTGACGGGAAAGGCGGCGCCTGATGGTCCGCGCCGTGCTTGAGCCGGGCGGCGACGCCGCGACCGCGCTCTACATCCTCGCCTTCGTCCTCTTCATCGTCGGGATCAAACAGGGGACCCACCCGACCACCGCCAAACGCGGCAACCTCGTCGCCGCCGGCGGCATGGCGATCGCGGTGGTCACGACCCTTCTGCTCGACGGGATGGGCAACTGGGGCCTGATCTTCCTCGGCCTCGCAATCGGTACCGCGGTCGGCGTGATCGCCTCGATCCGCGTCCAGATGACCGAGATGCCGCAGATGGTCGCCCTCTACAACGGGGTCGGCGGCGGCGCCGTGGCCCTGATCGCCTGGTCTGAGATCCGCCACGGGAGCCATGGGCTCGAACTCGACGAACTGATCCCGATCCTCTTCGCCGGCGTCGTCGGCTCGGTCTCCTTCTGGGGCTCGAACATCGCCTTCGCCAAGCTTCAGGACCTAATCCCCACCCGGCCGATCGCGGTGCCGGGCCAGCAGGTGATCAACGCCATCCTGGTGATCGGGATCATCGCCGCCTGCGTCGTCGTCGCTGTCGACAACGACCACCCGTCCGAGGGGATCTTCATCGCGATCCTGCTCGCCTCAGCTCTGCTCGGCAACCTCGTCGTCCTGCCGATCGGCGGCGCCGACATGCCGGTCGTAATCTCGCTTCTCAACGCCTTCACCGGCCTCTCCGCCGCGGCGGCGGGCTTCGCGCTCGACAACGTCGCCTTGATCGTCGCCGGGACCCTGGTCGGCTCCTCGGGAACGATCCTCACCCTGGAGATGGCGACCGCGATGAATCGCTCGGTCGGCAACATCCTCTTCTCCGGCTTCGGCGGCGCGCCTTCGGGCGGCGGCGGTGGCGGGGGAGAGGAAAAGCCCCACGTCTCGATCGGCGCCCAGGACGCGGCGATCAAGCTCGCCTATGCCGACACCGTCGTCATCGTCCCCGGCTACGGACTCGCCGTCGCCCAGGCCCAGCACGCGATCAAAGAGGTCGCCGACGAGCTCGAAAAGCGCGGCGTCACCGTCAACTACGCGATCCATCCGGTCGCGGGCCGGATGCCGGGCCACATGAACGTGCTCCTCGCCGAGGCCGACGTCGCCTACGAGAACCTCAAGGAGATGGAGGAGATCAACCCGGAAATGCCGCGCACCGACGTGGCGGTGGTCGTCGGCGCCAACGACGTCACCAACCCGGCGGCGAAAAACGATCCCGACTCGCCGATCGCGGGGATGCCGATCATCGAAGTCTCCGAGGCCCAAGAGGTGATCGTGATCAAGCGCTCCCTCAGCCCCGGCTTCGCCGGCATCGACAACGACCTCTTCTACGAACCGAACACCTCGATGCTCTTCGCCGACGCCAAAGCGGCGGCCAGCGAAATCGCCGCCGAGATCGGCAACCTCTAAAACTGCCTAGGGACGGGGGCTCCGGCCGGCGGGTCCTGCCGCCGCAGGGGACCCACCGCCCTTCCGGTAGCTAAAGCTTCCTCAGGGCGGTACCCCCTACGGCGCCACCCGCCGGAGGGCGCCAGACCTGGACTCGCCAGCCGGCACACGCTCCCTCGCCGAGTCAGCCCCCGAAGGATCTTGCAAGGCCCCTCCGTCGTCGGGCCGAATTCAGCGCTCGCTGAGTTCAAGCCCCTATGGGGTCCTCTTTTCAGCGCTCGCTGAATTTGAGACCCCAGGACTCGAGAGCTCCGAGGCGAGGGTGCGGACGGCTCTGAAGCCGCGGGCGATGAGGGCATCGCTGACCTGCTGCGGCAGCTCGACGACGAAGGCGGTGGAGTGGGGGAGGCGGTGGTTCTGCCAGCGGGAGGCGCTGCCGGGGTAGCGGCCGCGGAGCCGGACGAGGGGGAGGCCGATCAGCCGCGAGAAGCGGCGGGCGACGAAGGGGTTGCCCTCCGGCCGATCGACGAGGCCGAAGGGCTGGTGGAACCAAATCGTCACCTCGGGCCTTTCGCGGAGGACGAGGCGGTGGGCGGCGCGGGACTCGGGCTCGGAGAGCGGCCCGGTGCCTGAGTATTCGCCGCCGGAGAGCGGGCGCCAATCAAAGGGAAAGTTGCGGTTGAGGTCGACGCCGCGGGCGTTGCCGCGGGTGCGGGCGGCCACGCCGTCGGGGTTGAGCGTGGGCACGACGATGAGCTCGACGCCCCGAGGCGCCCCTGCCGCGATCAGCCTGCGCGCGATCCGCATCCCCGCCGCCTCGTTGCCGTGGACGGCGCCGACCACGAGCATCTTCAGCGCCGCCTCCGGCGAGCCCATCCGCACGCTGACGATCGCCCTCCCACGCACGGAATGTCCAATTACGTTGCGCTCGACGGCCGCCGCCTCGGCGCTTGGAAGCACGGCAAGGAGCGTCAGGACCGCCAACCATCGAAGTCGTAGCGATTGCGACACGGAAACGGCACTCTAGGCACCCACGCGTAGGCATTTCCTTCCTAGCGTCGCCCCATGCGGTCGGAGCGGGGCCAGGGGACGGTGGAGTGGGTCGGGATGCTGCTGCTCGTCTCGCTGGCGATGCTTGGGATGGTGGCGGCCGGGGTGCGGGTGCCGGGGGCGCCGCTGGCGCGGGCGATCGCCGACCGGATTCTCTGCGCGGTGGCGCTGGCGGGCGGCTGCGGCGACGAGCCGGCGCTGATCGCCGCCTACGGCACCGAAGTGGGCGAGATGGTGCGGCGGCACATGCCGACGCTCGCCTTCGAGGAGAGGTCGCGGGCGATGCCGGTC
>JALZHV010000010.1:3138-13070 GCA_030860625.1 Actinomycetota bacterium | reverse complement strand
AGCGTCGCCTGCTCGCCAAGCAGCCGCCGCAGGTCGGAGTTCGGCACCTCGGCCCGTTCCGCCTCTTCGATCATGAGGTCGCCGAAGATGGCGTTACCGGCGAAGTAGCGCCGCAGCACCGTGTCCAGCGTCACCCCGTCCCGCGCGTCCAACCGCGCCTGCGCGAGCAGGACGGCCGGCACCGACGGCGCGCTCCGCTCCCCCGACTCGAGCACCTCCAGTCGATGCTCGACGGCAGCGGCGAGAGCGGTGTTAAGACCCTCCGGATAAGCCGGGTCGGTGACCGCATGAGGATCGGAGATCGAATAGACCCGGGTCGCGACCGCCGCCTGGATCTCGGGCAGACGTTCACGGAGACGCTCCCCGAGCGTCGCGCGAACCTCCCTCAGCGGCGTCCTTCCCTCGCGCATCGTCGATCCACCTTAGTAGACATTACGTTTCGGTGGTGGGGGCGCCGTTCTGACTGTCGCCTCAGCAGCTTCGCCCCGTTTAGCCTAACCCTCATGCTCAGACTCGCTCGTCGCGCCGGCCTCCTGTTCGGCACCTACATAGCCCTCCTTCTCGCCGTCGTCGCGGCAGGGTTCCTAGGCGCCGCGGTGGGAATCTGGGCCGCGATTCTCTGGGGAGCGGTTCTCGCCGGACTCGTTGCCTACGGACGCCATCGCTTCCACCAGGCCCGCGATAGCGGTTAACGCATGTGGCCGCACCAGCGACCTTCGGCTTGGAAGGACGGGGGTCCTCAGCTTGGCTAGCGAAATTGCAGGGGCGATGGGACGGGGATGAGACTGAGCCAGCGGGCGATCCCTTTGGAGCCGCCCAAAAGCAGCCACGTTGGGTGCGCCACCGCCGCATCAATGCCTACGATGACCATGGTCACGATATCGTGACCATGGTCAAAATGAAGACGGGAAAGAAACACGGGGCAGACTCCAGCTCGGCATTCGATGCTTGGTTCCGGTATCCGGCCGGATTTTCCGCTGAAGCTTTAGACACTGCATTTTCTGCAATCAAAAGATCTCGACCTGGTCCAGTCTTGGATCCTTTCGCAGGGGTAGCGACGGTCGGTACGCGAGCCCGCCTACTTGGTCGGGACTTTGTTGGCATCGAGGCGCATCCCCTCATTGCTCGCATAGCGAGGCTCAAGCTCAACCGACCCAGGCACCCCCGATCCCTGCTGCGCGCAGCCGAACGGGTTGCCGAAGCCGCCACTCCAGAAGTCTCCGAGGGTGAGGCCGAGCTCGTCACTCGCTGTTTCTCGCCTGCCATTCTCGAAGAGCTAGTGGGTCTTCGGTCTGCGATCCTCGAGGAGCAGCCTCCTTGGGACGCATATCTCGAGCTCGCACTCCTAAGTCTCCTGCGTGATCATGCCAGCGTAAAGGTCGGCTGGCCATATCAGTTGCCCGGTAAATCTCGCCAACCTCGTCTTGCTAACCCAACTGATCGCTTCCTAGGGCTCTGCGAGCGAATGGCGGATGACCTCTCAGCTGCAAACCCTACGAAGGCGTGGGTAACCTGCGGCGATTCTCGAAAAGCGGCAGCTTGGCAGACCGCGATTCGGCGCGAACCAACCGCGATGATCTCGTCACCCCCCTACCTGAATAACTTCGATTACGCGGATGCCACCCGTCTTGAGCTCTACTTTTCAAAGAGAGCTAGCTCTTGGGCAGAGATGTGTGAAACGGTCCGCAGCGGAATGGTTGTTGCCTCCACCCAGCAGTCAAAGCGGCCAGATGCAGAATCCGCTCTAGCTGACCTTGAGGATGGAGCACCACACTTTCACCAGCGGATTTATCACTTGATTGAGGCTCTCAGTACTGAGCGAAGAAAGCGGCCGAGCGGTAAACACTATGACTGGATGGTGAGCCTGTATTTCAGAGATCTCTGGCAGGTCTTGCAAAACGTGAAGCGCTGCCTTCCCAAGGGCGCACCCGTGGTTTGGGTGATCGGCGATAGTGCACCGTATGGCATCTACCTAGATACCCCGGGACTCTTAAGCCAACTTGGCAAAGAGCTGGGCTTCAAAATGCGCTCTCAAAAAGTTCTCCGCAGCCGTGGAAAGCGGTGGCGTACCAACGGCAGCAGGCATCAGGTTGATCTTTGTGAGAAGCAGCTGGTATGGAGCGCCCCCGGTCACGATTGACGTAGCGCCTCTGCAAGTTCGCCCATGAAGATGTCAGCCGTCGTGGTAATGCACTTTGCACGTGCGTCAAACTTCAGGCCGAGATCATCCCAAACGGGATCACGTACATCTCGAATGAACTTCTCAACAGACGAGTCACGACTAGGTGCGACCCACCACTCATTGCTACCTTCCGCAAACTCCCTCACACCGATGTGTTGAAGTATATCCCGGTCCCTCATGCTGGCCCCGAGATAAAACCATAGGCGCGGTCGCTCAGCCTCCCCGAGCAGACTACGCAGTGCCGCTGCTTTGGAGGTAGCCAGGCCCTTGGCGACAGATCCAACCGTCGCGACGATTGACGGAGGTTTGCTAAGCGTGCCATGCAGCTTTAGCAAGGGGGCCGGCAAAGCCTCTCCGGCAGAGTACCGTGCAATGTAGTCTGCGGCTGCCTCGAATTCAGCATCGTCCACGAAGGGTTCGACCAAGTCTCCGCACTGGTGCTCAACAAGCTCATCGAAGTTCACCGTTACAAGCACAAAGCGGCCCCCCTGTTCCAACATCTCACTGAGGCTAATCAATGCTTGCCCTGGCGCCTGCTTAGCTTCCTCAACTTCCGCCGCGAAATCGGTGAGAGTAGGTCCTAACGGGTCAGACGTCTCGGCCAGCTCGACCTGCAATACACGCTCAAGAGTTAATAGCTGACGGAACTCTGCTTCGCTCAGCTCTTTCTCGCCGGGCAGGAGAGTCGCTCGGTCAGTGCAGAACGTGCGAAAGGCGGTAGCCGCATCTTGGTCGCTATCGAACTCGTCGATATATCGTCTCAACGCACGGTCCCTAAGCTCATTCCCTAAGGGTAGGGGTCCTCGGCTCGTTTCCGAGGAGCTGGAAAAGCCAGCCGCCAAGAACAAAACCGTCGGAGTCGTTGCCTCTCGACCTAAGCGGCGGATCTCGTTTTGATCGACCTTCCACTCGCGGCGACGTGAGACTTTGGTGGGACTAACCACGAATCTGGCTGAGTTGAACTTTTGACAATGCCGTGCCGGTACTAGCGTAGGCGCATAGCAAAGGACCACTAGCGTTCTAAGGTTGTCGAGATCACGCGCAGGCAGGTAGAGGCAGTAGTACTGCCAGAGTGCTTCAGCGCTGTGGAGATCAAGATGGGACTCGTCGTATGAGATCGCAGCAATTTCACATCGGCGCAGGCGAGCACTAAGGGGGGCGAGCATTCCGCCGACTAGCGTTTCCTCCCCCGGAGACCATGGTGGAGTATTGCCATTGCTGAAGGTCGCCCTAATCTCGTTTCCAGCCTTGGCGATAATCAGGCCAGGCTGGTCCGGATCGTCGGGGTTGCGGTACAGATCGCCTATATCGTTCGCCAGTGAACCCAACTCGCCCTCAACACCGCTCACACTGCCGGATGCCGTCACTGATTCCCCTTCTTCTGCTCCTATGGCAGTGTGGAGAACCTCAGCTGATGCAGAGTCGGCGGTATAGCCGAGGCAGACCACTGGAATGACCATCAGCCGGTTGTCGAATGCGCGCCGTTGATGGTCTTGCAGTACAAGCTGCGCCAACTCGCTGAAGACAAGTGCACTCATGGCCTTTGCAGAAGGCTCTCACGGAGTTGCCTAGTCCGTGATTGCATCGCATTACTCACGCCAAACGCGGCGATCCTGGGCCGTTGCTCTTCGTACACAGCGAGCATCCGGTCGATTGCCTCTTTAAGAATCTCCGGGCTTACCTGCCGGGCCCAAAGCTCACGAGCCAACGCGTCGGTTATTCGCTCCTCAGATCCGTCGCGGATATAAAGACGTTTGCCCTTTCCTTCACCAGTACTGGGATCCTTCTCAAGAACAATGTCGCTTCCTAGCCGCCGACGGGCCTCGCTCAATCCATATCCGTTGTATAGCTGGAGGTGCCGACGATCAGACTCGGGACCACGACTGCTCGGATCGATAGCGTTCACGAACTCTTGGATCGGCGCCGTAACTGCCGAGTCCAACTGCCGCTGCTCTTCCTCGTCCTTTGGCTGGGCGAGAGCCCACTCCTCCCCTATGTTGCCATTGACTAAAAGAAAGAGGGTCGTTCCAATTGCGGCGGGGAGCATCGGACGATCCCGCCCTTCTCGCAGTGATAACACTCTGCCCAGCCGGTAGCGCGTCCATTCTCGATACGTAGTCGCCAGCGCGTGCTCGGCTGCCGAAATATCGAGCTCGTCAACGATCACCTCGTCATCGTCTTGGTTGGCTAGCGCGGAAATGAGTGCGGGAATCGCAAGTCTTCCCTCTGGCGTAATTAGCCAGGCATCATCTCCGATCGGAAGGGTGATCGTTTCTGGAGTTCTAGGCGGAGGTGGCCAATCTAATCGCGCGCGCAAGGTCTCGAGTTCTCGCCGCAGACGCTCCTCTCGCGCCACGGGATCAAACAACGCCCCCCTCATGACCTTCAAATCAGCCAAAGGCTCGCCGAGCGGCCGCTCATGCTGCTCCCTGAACCGTTTATCTAGATCCTCCACCAGTTCTTCGACGTACTGGCGGTCCATCTTGTGTGGAAGGTCAAACAGTCGGAACGGTGCTTCAGGATAGGTCACGAGGGAAACGGTTGGATCTTGAAAGGGGCTGACTCTTCGTCCCGGGATTTTCCAAGCGGAAGGATAATGAGTGCTTGGTCAACGAACTTTCCTACGGCGTAGTTGAAGAGATACCTCTCAAGTAGTTCAAGCCGCGAACGCTCAAGGAAGGCCCCGAACTCGTCAAGTGCTACAAAACGATTCGTCGTAGCTGGCTCGTCTCGAAGTTTCTCTAGTCTCGTCTTGGTGTAGGCAAAGGCTCGCTCGCCACTGGAGAATGCATCAAGGTGCCTCGTTACCGGCTCAGCTGCCTCCGGCTGCCATTCGACGAGATATTCGATCAAGCTAAACCGAATTAAGTGGCCGCCATCGAACAAGGCAGACGCAACACTAGGGTGGCCAAAGTACTGGCGACCAAAACTATCCTCAAGCAGGCGAAGAACCGCCAACGCTCCGTCCGACTTCGGCATTTCCCTTGCCTCTGCCGCTAGGAGGCCAGCAACGATGCGGTCAGCGACCAATGACGAAAGCGTTTGGAGTCGTGCTTCGGTTCCCTCGCAGCGAAGAACGAGATCGTCTATCCGGACCTGATTAGTCTCGTCGTCCGAATCAGGAAGCGGAAGCATGTCCAAGTCGCGCAGCTGCCGCCATTTGTCGGCGACAGCCATCTGAGCGAGCGCCTCGCGATAAGCAGCTCGCGCAGTAGCGAGGCTCGCTTCACTACTTTCTACCGCTAACCGTGCCGTCTCTTTTTGCTGCAGGAGGACGGTGACTTGGCGGATCTGCTCCTGTATATCGTCATCGAGCGAAGCAAGTGAAGTATCGGCCTCAGCGATACGACGTTCAAAGCGATCCATGATGGTGCCAGCGGTCGCTCCTTTAGCTAGCTGCGCCATTTGCTGGCGAACACGCCGGAGCTCCACCTCGCAGTTTGACTGCTCGTCGGCCAGCTGCTCTTCCTTACTCTCAATCTCCGAAAACTTCTCGCCCTCTACACCAGCCAAGCCCTCCGCGAGCTCTTTCAGCTTACGGCGGTTGGTTTTCAGTTCGCTTTCCCGGCGTCGAATCTTTCGAAGAATGTCGCCCAGTTGTGCGAAATCCGCGAGCCGCTCCTCGGCGATGCGGATTTCATCCTCAAGTTGTTCGGCTTGAGGTGGGCGACCCTCTTTGGCGATCTCCTCCTGCCGAGTTCGAATACCGGTCTCCAACTCCTGGGGGGACAATCGACGTCCCTCCTCCACCGTCGCCACTGGTCTCTCCCGTAGCGGCTCAGCGTGCTCATCGTTGAGGATCCCTAGGAGCCGGTCACCGAGTGCGACTACTTGGGGACCCGCATCAAGATTCGCTTGGAGCTCTTTGAGGGCCTTGAGAGCAGCCTTTGCTTCAGCTTGCGGGCTCGTAAATGAAGGCTCTTTGTCAGTGGGGGGAACTGACAGCAAGCCGAGCTTTGCAACGAGCCCTTGCGCTTCATCCAGAAGTTCGTTGCGCTGATTACGTTTATCAAGCCACTTGGTCTCTAGAGCGTCAATCTCTTCAAGAGCCGGGGCATCTTGGCCCACTTTCAGTTTCAGTGAATCTCGCTCGCTCCTCAGAGACTCTTGCTTGCCTTTGATCTCATCAAGCTTCTCTTGCAGCTCCCTTGCGTAACTTTCTGGATCACCGTGCTGATCCACTAAGGACTCCAATTCTTGCCTTTGGAGCGCTAAGGCCTTTAATTCGTCTTGGCGGGATTCTGCGTTTTTCAGATCTCCGCTTAGTTGACCGAGGACCTCTCTAGCATCGGAGAGCTCGTTGACAGCTGCTTCAACCGTTCGAGGCGATGCGGCGGCTAGATGCGCTTTGAGATCCTCATAAAGCGCAAGAACCTGCGAGGACCTGCTCTCTAGCTCTTTCCGCTCATAGTCGGCAGCGGTACGGAGGGAAGAAACATCAGCTTTAACCGCCTCTACAAGGGTCTCATCACCAGCCAACCTATAAACGCGTAGTAGCCGCTGAACGCTCTGAAGATCAGCATCTTTACCATCAATTTTCACACTACGACAGATCCCCGCCGACCCGTCTTTGGCTAGCAGTGGAAAGTCTCGATCAGGGGTCTCAGGCCAGAGACTTGCATCGACTTGCCATTGGATGGAGTCCGCGCCCTCTATGTGAGAACAGAAGATCTCTACCTTTCCAAGGGATTCTCTGAGCTCCTCCCAAACTTTCGTGTCAAAGCTTCGATAAGGCTGCTGTCCCGTGCAGAGCTGAAGCAGTCGGATAGCCATCGTCTTTCCGATGCCGTTGCGCCCTTCGAGACGAGCAATTGGGTGGTCCGGCAATTCAGGGAGGAGCCGGACCCGGCAGTCATCCCCGGGGGTGACCCTAATTCTCATCCAGCAACTGCCTTATGGCGAACTGCTGCGAGTCAAAGTCGTCTGCCAACAGATCCTCTAAGAGCTGGACCTGCGAATCGTCCTCGCCGAGTAGTTCAGAGGCGATGCTCAAAAGGGGATTCTCCGGCTGATCGTGATCAGTCATTGCCCTATTTCTAGTTGCCCAAGCAAAGACGCGCAAGGCGGGTCATGAGGCGCACGCATGCTGGAGAGACTATTGAGTTGTCAAGCCCCCTACGCGAGGTTCTGGGAGGGCTAGGCCTCAGCTACCCGACGAGGCACCTCGCCGAGGTAAAGCTTTGGCCAGTTGGATGGACATACCGAGCCAGCATCGTCTCCACCCGGTGTCCCGCGATCTCGGCCAAGTCGGCGTCATTGATGCCAGCGGCGCGTAGATGCGTGACATAGCTGTGGCGACACTCATGGGGACGGATGTCTAGGCCCGAGACTTCCTGACTCGGCTTCCAAAGGTCGCGGTAGAAGGTGCGCTCGCGCCAGAGACGGCCCTTGGGCGTCGGGAAGATCAGTTGGCAGTCGGGGCCGTTGAGGTTGATCTGGGCTTCGAGCATCTAGGCGAAGGCGTTCACAAGCGACTCGGTCGCCCATGCTGGGCTGTCCTGAACAAGGGAAGGCGAAGGGAAGGAAGGACCTGCGGTTCAGACCTTCTTTGACTTCAGCTGACCTCGGTTGAACATTCGAGGTCGCGAGGGCTTCTCGACGATCTGGCTCCAGAAGACGGATTCCGCTCCAGACGGCGTTCACAGGAGATGCGCCCGACGGGAGTCGAACCCGCGACCTTCGGCTTGAAAGACCGACGCTCTTTGGGCCCCCGAAAGGACCCGTTGACCACTGAGCTACGGGCGCTCGATAGGAACGATACCCGCGCAACGGGTTTTGAGCATCCTCGCTCTTTGTGGCGGGGCTAGAGTCGGGGGCATGGAGCTTGGACTGGAGGGGCGGGTCGCTTTGGTGATGGGGGCTAGCCGGGGGATCGGGCGCGGGATCGCGGGCGTGCTGGCGCGGGAAGGGGCGCGGGTGGTGCTCAGCAGCCGCTCGGAGGAGCGGCTGGGCGAGGCGGTGGAGGAGATCGGCGGGGGCGCGATGGCGATTCCCTCGGATGCCTCCGATCCGGAGCGGCTGGCGGCGCTGCCCGGCGAAGTCGAGGAGGCGGTGGGGCCGATCGAGATCCTCGTCACGAATACCGGCGGGCCGCCGGCGGGCGGGGCGCTCGAGCACGACATCGAGGAGTGGGAGTGGGCCTACCGCTCGCTCGTCCTCGCGCCGCGGATCCTCTCCGGCGCCGTCGTCCCCGGCATGCGGGAGCGCGGCTGGGGGCGGATCGTCAACGTCGGCTCGACGACGACGATCGAGGTGAACCCCGCCCTGAACCTCTCCAACGCGCACCGCCTCGCCACGATCGGCTTCCTCAAGACCCTGGCGCGCGAGGTCGCCGGCGACGGGATCACGGTCAACACCGTCGCCACCGGCCGCTTCGCCACCGCCCGGATGGCCGAGCTGGGCGGCTCGATGGAGCAGGTCGAAGCCGCCGCCCGCGCGGAAGTGCCGGCCGGCCGCCTCGGCACCCCCGAGGAGTACGGCGACCTCGTCGCCTTCCTCTGCTCCGAGCGCGCCGCCTACGTCACCGGGACCGTGATCCCGATCGACGGCGGCCTGATGCGCTCGACCGTCTAGCGCCTACCCGGGGTTCGTCGCCGCCACGAGCCACACCGACCCGCGGCCGACGATCGAGCCGTCGGGCTGCTGCCAACTCGCGTAGTGGGCGGCGAGCGCCTCGGCGATCTCCGCGCGGCGACTCTCCCCGTGCTCACCGTTGAGGCGGATCAGCTCGGCGCCGGGGCCGATCGCCAGCAGGGAATCGACCGCCTCCTCCATGTCCTCGCCCATGAAGTAGTCGAAGTCGCGGGAGTGCAGCTCGATCTCCTCGAAGCCGGCCGCCGCGAGGATCCCCTCGAGGGTCTCGGGGTTGCCGAGGGAGAACGGCCCCGGCCCGCAGGTGTCGGCCTCGTACTCCTCGGGCCGCGAGAGGAAGCGCTCGACGACCTGCTCGGTCTCCGCCCAGAACGGGCTCTCGGCTTTGCGCCGCCAGCAGATCTTGGCCAGGCGGCCGCCCGGCTTCAGGGCGCCGCGGATCGCCCGCATCGCCGGGACCGGCGCGGCGAAGAACTGCGTCCCCATCCGCGAGAAGGCGTAGTCGTACTCGGGCTCCCACGCCGCCGTCTGCGCGTCGGCCACTTCGAAGGCGACGTTGTCGACGCCGGCCTCGGCGGCCTCGCGCCGGGCGTCCTCGATGAAGCGGGGCGAGGAGTCGGTGCCGAGGGCGAAGCCGTCGCCGCCGACCAGCTCGGCCATCCGCTGCGTCGTCTCGCCGAACCCGCAGCCGACGTCGATGCAGCGGCCGCCCCGCGGCGGCGGGAAGCGCTCGAACAGGTCCTCGGTGACCTCGTCGAGGGCGCCGACGAACACCTTGCGGTTCTGCTTCCAGCGTTCGTAGAGGACCGTGTCCCAGGCCCGCACGGCTTCCTCGTTGGCCGGTGCCACGACACCGGCGCGTTGTCCTTCAGTCACGACTAAGAGGCTACTCCGTCGCTGAGCCACCTCCTACAAAAACCAGTGTTCTTTTTCCTCGCCATACGGTGATAAAGCACACCGCTGTTCTGAGTGACCAGGGCACTTGCCGCTACACACATCCGCAGTCCCTGGTTAGGCTGCGGTCATGTCCGTCGCGCAAAGGCAACTCGGGCTCCGGTCGCTCCTGGCCGTCGCTCTGACCTCATTGCTGCTCCTTCTCCAACCTGGAACCGCGGAGGCGAAGCCGTGCGGGTCCGTCATCATCTCTCCGGGCCACGGG
>JALZHV010000010.1:0-3128 GCA_030860625.1 Actinomycetota bacterium | reverse complement strand
TGGATCGTCGGCGGCGGCGGTATCGGCTGCGATTTCATGAGGAAGTGGAGCCGCTCGATGCTGAAGGGGAACGGTCAGCCACCGGGCTGGAACTGCCACAAGAACGGTCGCGGCTACAGCCGCAGCGGCGGTTGCTCGAAGGGACCGAACGGCACCAAGCCGTTCTTCGTCTACTACCCGCCCGACTAGCGAAGGTCAGTCAGCAGCCGCGCCGCCACTCCGCGCAGGGTGCGCTTACCGTAGCCGTGGCTGGGGTCGAACTCGGTGAAGATCGCGAGGGCGATGCGTTTGCGGCCGTGCTTGAGGAGGGCGACCTGGTGGTCGACGCGGCCGCTGCCGCTGCCCCAGCCGCCCTTGAGGAAGAGCTTGTAACCGCGGGGGACGACGCGGCCGATGCCCCAGCGCTGGGGACGGATGACGTGGGAGAGCAGGTGGCGAGCGTAGGGGCGGTGGCGCTTGGGGATGTAGCGCGGCAGGTGGTACATGAAGCGGACCTGGTCCCGGGGGCTGGTCTGGCTGAGGCCCCAGATCGGGTGGTAGCGAAAGTCCCGCATGCCGGCGACGCGGGCGAGGCGGCGGATCCGCCGCACGCCGACCATGTTCCGGATCGTCGTCGCGGTGACGCTGTCGGACCAGCGGATCATCGGCGCCAGCAGGCGGCGGTCGCTGCGCCGCAGGGGGTGCTCGTCCCGCTTGCGCAGCAGCGCCGCCAGCAGCATCACCTTGAAGACGCTCGCCGCCGGCGCCGTGTCCCGCACCCGGTAGCCGCGGAACCGCCCGCGCTGGTCGATCGTCGCGAACGCCACCTCCCCCGCCCGCTTCTGCGCGTACCGCTTCGCCGCGGCGACGTCGGGGCGCCAGTGCGGCTTCGCCTCGACCGTGGCCGTGCCGGCGAATGCCAGCAACAGGCCGAGCAGGAGCGTCCTACTGAGCCTGCTCACGCATGGCCGGGTAGATGATCACGTCCCGCAAGGTCTTCGCCCCGGTCATGATCATCAGCAGGCGGTCGATCCCCAGCCCGCAGCCGCTCGCCGGGGGCATCCCGTATTCGAGGGCGCGCACGAACTCTTCGTCGTTGGGATGGGGGTCGGGCTCGGCGCCTTTCTCCTGGCGTTCGCGCTGTTTGATGAAGCGCTCGCGCTGCTCGATCGGGTCGTTGAGGTCGGTGCCGCCGCCGACGATCTCCATCCCCGCGACGATCCCGTCGAAGGCCTCGCAGACGCGCGGGCTCTCGGGGTGCACCTTGACCAGGGGCCAGATGTCGATCGGCAGGTCGATGATGTAGGTGGGCTGGATCAGCTTCGGCTCGACGAACTTGCCCTGCAGGGTGTCGACCACGCCCGCCCAGTCGTCGTCCTCGCCGACCGCGTCCCCCGCCGCCTCGGCCAGTTCGTCGCGGCTGGCCTCGTAGATGTCGAGCCCGGTCTCGCGCAGCAGCTCGTCGCGCAGTCGCACCCGCGGCCAGGGCGCCGCGAAGTCGATCTCGACGCCGTCGCGCTCCACCTTCGTCGTCCCCATCACCTGCTCGACGACGCTCGCGACCAGCACCTCGATGAACTCCATGACGCCGTTGTAGTCGGCGCCGCCCACGAACATCTCCAGCATCGTGAACTCGGGGTTGTGCTGGGGCGACATCCCCTCGTTGCGGAAGAACTTGCCGAACTCGTAGACGTCCTCGAAGCCGCCGACGATCGCCCGCTTCAGGTAGAGCTCGGTCGCCGTGCGCAGGAAGAGGTCGCGGTCGAGCGCGTTGTGGTGGGTGACGAACGGCCGCGCCGCGGCGCCGCCGGTCAGCACCTGCAGGACCGGCGTTTCCAGCTCGACCCAGCCGCGCTCGGCCATGTGGTTGCGGATCGCAAGGGTCAGCCGCGAGCGCTTCTTGAAGATCTCCCGCGACTCCGCGTTCGCCATCAGGTCGAGTTCGCGCTGGCGGTAGCGGGTGTCCGGGTCGGAGATGCCGTGGAAGAGGTCGGGCGGATCTTTCAGCGCCTTCGCCAGCAGCGTGCACTCGCGCACGCCGATCGCCAGCTGCCCGCGCTTGGTCACGTGCAGCGGCCCCTCGACCCCGACCAGGTCGCCGATGTCGAGCCCCTCGACCCGCGCGAACGCCTCCTCCCCCAGCACGTCCTTGCGCGCGTAGGCCTGGATCGTGCCGGTGATGTCGCGGACGTCGAGGAAGGCGGTCTTGCCGTGGCCGCGCTTGCCGGTGACTCGGCCCATCACCCGGTAGCTGAAGTCCTCGTGCTCGCCCTCGCCCAGCTCGGCCGGGTCGTGCTTCGCTTCGATCTCGGCGACGTGATCGCGGTCCGGGAACGCGTGTGGGTAGGGATTGATCCCTTCCGCGCGCAGCCGCTCGAGCTTCGCCCGCCGCTGCTCCTCGGTCGAGATCGCGACCGAACGGTCGCCGGCCTCGGGCTCCTCGGCCCGCGTCGGGGCGTCACTCATGGCCCGAGGCTATCTCTCAGGGCGCGAAGCCGACGGTGACCCGGTCGTTGCCCTCATAGTCCTGCAGGGTGGTCGCGTCGCGCAGCAGCTCGCGCATCGCGGGACCGTGGTGGGTGTCGTGCTCCATCGCCAGTTTCCAGCCGGAAGGCGTTTCGGCGATGACGCTGCGGATCACGCCGAGCCCGTCCTCGCCGCAGTCGCCGGTGACCGCGACCCGCGGCTCCTTCTGGATCTCCGGCGAGCGCTCGAAGATCGTCTCGTCGGTGACGTAGGGCATGTTGGCGATCACCAGGTCGACCTCTTCGGCTTCGACCGAGTCCGGCAGGCCCTTGCCGACCGTGATCTCGATATCCAGGCCGAGCCGCTCGGCGTTCTCGCGCGCCGCTTCGACCGCTTCGGCGGAGAGGTCCGAGGCGGTGATCCGCAGGTCGGGCCGCTCGGAGAGCAGGGCCAGCGCGATCGCCCCGGAACCGGTGCCGACCTCGTGGACGCGGGCGCCCTGCGGCAGTTTCGTCCCCACCTCGACCAGGAGCTCGGTCTCCTTGCGCGGCCAGAGCACGCGCTCGTCGACGTAGATCTCGAGGTTGCGAAAGGGGGCGCGGCCGAGGATGTAGGCGATCGGCTCGCGCTCGACCCGGCGCTGGACGTTGCGCTCGATCTTCTCGGCGGCCTCGTCGCCGACC
>JALZHV010000235.1 GCA_030860625.1 Actinomycetota bacterium | reverse complement strand
CCGCGACGGTCGTTAGCCGGCCTGCTTCAGCGTGATCGCTTTGGACTTGGTGACGGCGGCACCGTTGGCGGGCTTGTAGGTCACCTTCGCCTTCACCTTGGCGCTGCCGGTCTCGGCGAGCTGGATCTTCGCCTTGCCCTTCGGCTTGATCGGCACTTTCAGCGTCTTCGCGCCGCTGGCTTTGGAGGTCCGTTTCGCGCGGACGACCTTTTTGCCGGAGACGGTCACCTTGCCGGCGCTCGGCACTTTGACGAACAGGATCGCGGTGCCTTTGGCTTTGCTCAGCTTGACTTTGCCGAGCTTGATCTTCGGCTTGGTCACCCGCAGTTTCGCCACCTGCGAGACCGACCCGCCCTGGGGCGTGGTCGCCGTCAGGGTGACTTCGTAGGTGCCGGCTTTGGCTTTTTTCGGCACGGTCACGGTCACGGTGCGCGAGTCCGCCGCCCGGTTGGTGCCGGGAGCCACCGAGGTCGGCGCGTAGGTCGAGCTCGACAGTTTCAGCGCCGCTTTGGCGAGGGTCGTGCTGCCTTTCAGCGCGAAACTCGGCAGCGGCGACGCGGTGCTGGCGAAGTCGAGGCCGTACGTGAGCTGGGCTTTGCCGCCGACGTAGACCTTCGTCGTCGCCGGAGCGCCGATCTTCAGGTCGGAGACCCCGACGCTGCCTTTGTCGACCAACGCGCAGAACGCCATGCTTTCTTCAGGATCTTCTCCCGTTGACGGGTTGAAGCAGTCCACCGGTCTGTCAGATGAAAAACCTTCGCCGCCAGCTGCGCGGAGGCCGTAAGCGATCGAGGTCGTGAAGGGACCGCCGAACGAGCCTCCGTCCGCTGCGAGCGGCAGGCCGAAGTCCGCGTCGATCAGCCATTCCCGACTCACCCCATTTTCTTCGTTATAGGGAGCGGAGAGGTAGCCGATCCCGTCGCTCCCGGCGGGCGGCCACGGTTCTTCCGAACCGGCGCTGGCTTCGGCGATCGACTGCGCCGCCTGGTCGTTGCGCGAGAAGACGATCGGCGGGCCGCCGTCCGTGGCCGCCGCCGTGATCGTCGCCGGTGGGGTCGAGCCTTTTGGAACCGCGATCCCAAGGATGTACTGGGCTTCTCCGCTGCCCTCGTTCGGGGTGCACGTCACAGCTTCAGTTTCGCCCACGGGCTCAGGTTCGGTGCACAGAGCGAAGTGGACTCGCACCGAGCCGACCCCTCCCGGTTGGCTCATCTGCAGCGATCCTGGTTTGTAGGCGGCACAGGCGCTCAGCACCAGCGCGAAGACGGCGATGGCGACGAGGACGAGGGCAGGCTTGGCGTGGCGGCGCAACTTGAGCAAAAGGGCTCCTATCAATTGGTCTGGAAGGCGGTCCAATTTACAGTCAGTGCGGGCGGAGGGACTTGAACCCCCACGGGCCGAAGCCCACCAGGACCTAAACCTGGCGCGTCTGCCAAATTCCGCCACGCCCGCGTGGCCGGCCCGAGGGCCTTAACGCGCGGCCAACGCCGCGTCACTGCCAGATTCTATGATCGGGGCGTGGCGGTAGGAGAGGTGAGGCCCGGCTACGAACTGTGGCGGCCCAACCGGGAAAAACCGGAGTCGGTCACGACCAAGGTCGTGGTCGTGATGCTGCTGGCCGCGACCGCGATCGTCGCGGGGCTGATCACGCTCGGCGGCTGGCCGCTCCTGAAGGGCGGCAGCGGGATGGGGATCGTCTGCGCGATCTACGCCCTCCTCTACGCCTTCTTCGCCTTCCTCGTCGCCCGCTGGAACCGCGGCATTCTGCCGGTGGCGGCGGCGCTCTCGATGATCCTGGCGATCTTCTGCGCGGTCGGCGCCGAAAGCTGGTTCAACCGCGACCGCGCCGGCTTCGACGAGGCGCTGATCCCCTCCGCGGCGATCGGCCTGCTGGTCGTCGTCCTCGGCCTCCTGCAGATCGTCCTCGTCGCCGCCGCGCTCTACGCCTTCAACCAGGAATGGCACGTCGAGGAGGAGCGCCCGATCGGCTCCGGCGAGGATTACGGCGCCGGCGCTTCGCCGCAGCCGGCCTGAACCTCCCGCGGGAGGGGAGCGGATGCCGGAGGTGGGAGTCGAACCCACACGCCCTCTCGGGCAAGCGATTTTGAGTCGCTCGTGTCTGCCATTCCACCACTCCGGCGCTGCCGGAACGATAGAGGCGCGGGGTAGGCTGCGGCCGTGAACGCCGGGAACGGGGAGCTGCTGTGGGAGCCGTCGGCCGAGCTGATCGAGCGCTCGCGGCTGACCGAGTTCATGCGCTGGCTGCGCGCCGAGCGCGGGTTGGAGCTCGACGGCTACGACGCGCTCTGGCGCTGGTCGGTCGACGACCTCGACGGGTTCTGGCGAGCGATCTGGGACTTCTTCGGGGTGCGGGCGGACGGCGACCCGGAGCCGGTGCTCGCCTCGCGCGATATGCCGGGCGCACGGTGGTTCCCCAACACCTCGCTGAACTACGCCGAGCACGTCTTCGCCGGCAAGGACGACGACGAGGTGGCGATCCTCCACGCCTCCGAGCTGCGCGAGCTCGGCGAACTGCGCTGGGGCGAGCTGCGGGGGCAGGTCGCGGCGACCGCAGCGGGACTGCGGGCGCTGGGGGTCGAGCGCGGCGACCGCGTCGTCGCCTACGTGCCGAACATCCCCGAGGCGATCGTCGCCTTCCTCGCCGCCGCCTCGATCGGCGCCGTCTGGTCGAGCTGCTCGCCGGACTTCGGCCCCGCCAGCGTCATCGACCGCTTCGCCCAGATCGAGCCGAAGGTCCTCTTCGCGGTCGACGGCTACCGCTACGGCGGCAAGGACTTCGACCGGCGCGAGGTCGTCGCGCGGCTGCAGGAGGCGATGCCGAGCCTCGAGCGCACCGTCGTCCTCCCCTACCTCGACCCCGAGCCGGACCTCTCGCCGCTGCGCGACGCGATCGGCTGGGAGCAGCTCCAACGCGACGGCGAGGGCGCCGAGCTCGGCTTCGAGCGCGTCCCCTTCGACCACCCGCTCTGGGTCCTCTATTCCTCCGGCACCACGGGGCTGCCGAAGGCGATCGTCCAGGGCCAGGGCGGGATCCTGCTCGAGCACCTGAAGAAGCTCAATCTCCACGTCGACGCCCACCCCGGCGACCGCCTCTTCTGGTTCACGACGACCGGCTGGATGATGTGGAACTTCCTCGTCTCCGGCCTGCTGACGCGGGCGGCCATCGTCCTCTACGACGGCAATCCCGGCCACCCGGATATGAGCACGCTCTGGGACCTCGCCGCGCGGGCGCGGGTGACGATGTTCGGGACCAGCGCCGCCTACATCGGCGCCTGCATGAAGGAGGGCGTCGAGCCCGGCGCGGGCCGCGACCTCAGCGCCCTCGAGGCGGTCGGCTCGACCGGCTCCCCCCTCGCCCCCGAGGGCTTCGACTGGATCTACGAGCACGTCGGCCGCGAGACCTGGCTCTTCTCGACCAGCGGCGGCACCGACCTCTGCACCGCCTTCGTCGGCGGCGTGGCGACGCTGCCGGTCCACCGCGGCGAGATCCAGGCGCGGGCGCTGGGCGCCGCGGTCGAGGCCTGGAACGAAGACGGCGAGCCGGTGGTCGAGGAGGTCGGTGAGCTGGTCGTCACCGAGCCGATGCCCTCGATGCCGCTCTACTTCTGGGGCGA
>JALZHV010000234.1 GCA_030860625.1 Actinomycetota bacterium | reverse complement strand
CTGGTCGAGCGGTCCCTGCGCCGCGCCGCCCTGTGGGACGAGGTCAAGGACAAGCTCAAGCAGAACGCCCTGTCGCTGTCCGGCGGCCAGCAGCAGCGGCTCTGCATCGCCCGGGCGATCGCCGTCGAGCCCGACGTGATCCTGATGGACGAGCCCTGCTCGGCGCTCGACCCGATCTCGACGGGGAAGATCGAGGACCTGATGGTCGAGCTGAAAGAGGAGTACTCGATCGTCATCGTCACCCACAACATGCAGCAGGCGGCGCGGGTCTCGGACCGGACCGCCTTCCTGATGGTCGAGATCGACGCCGACGAGGACAACCGCTGGGGGCGGCTGGTCGAGTACGACGCGACCGAGAAGATCTTCACCAACCCCGCGCACAAGCGCACCGAGGACTACGTCTCCGGGAAGGTCGGCTGATGCCCGAGGGCGTCCGCGTCCAGTACCAGGAGGAACTCGAGCAGCTCGAGGCGAGCGCGCTGGGCGGCCTCGACATGGTCGGTACCGCCCTCAGCCGGACGATGGAAGCGGTCGCTCGCCAAGACGTCGAGCTGGCCCAGGTGGTGATCGCCGACGACGACCGGATCGACGGCCGCTACCTGGAGGTGCACCAGAGCCTGATCACGCTGCTGGCGACGCAGTCGCCGGTGGCGACCGACCTGCGGCTGATCTCGGCGCTGCTGCACGTGCTGAAGAGCATCGAGCGAATGGGCGACCAGTGCGTGAACGTCTGCAAGCTGATCCCGCTGACGGGCAACCAGGCGCCGGCCGATCCGGAGATGGTCGAGCTGATCCTGGCGATGGGTGAGCACACCCGGTCCCTGATCGTGCAGGCGAAGCGCTCCTTCGAAGAGCGCGACGTGGAGATGGCGCGCGACCTGGTGCGCCGCGACGACGCCGTCGACGAGCTCAACCGCGAGTGCTTCCGCCTCGCCCTGCAGATCGGCGACGACGCCGACAGGCGCGAGTGGGCGATGACGATGCTGCTGGGCGCCCGGGCGATCGAGCGGGTGGGGGACAACGCGGTGGATATCGGCGAGCAGGTCGCCTTCGTGGTCACGGGGTTGTTCCGGGAGTTCGAGGACGCTTCGCATCCGTCGTAGGGGGCGGGTCCCGTCAGGGGCCTTCGCTCAACTTTTTTGAGATTCGGCTCGGGCCGTCCGAGATTCGCGCGGGCAAAAAAGTACAAGCCGCTCAGACCCCTGACGGGACCCGCCCGTGTCAGATCCGACGTGGCTGGGAACATGCGGAGGGACGCCATGACGCTCTGTGCCGCCATAGATATTGGTTCGAACACGACGCGACTGCTCGTTGCGGAACCGGTGGATGGGCAGTTGAAGAAGGTGATGGAGCAGCGGGCCTATACGCGGATCGGCAAGGCGATCGACAAGAAGGGTGCGATCACCGCCGAGAAGACCGGCGAAGTGGGGGAGGTCGTCGCCACGCAAGTGCGGCTGGCGCGGGAGATGGGGGCGGACGAGATCCGCGCCGTCGCCACCGCCGCGGTGCGCGACGCGAAGAACTGCGAGGCGGTGGCGGAGGCGGTCGGCGCCGCCGCCGGGGTCCCGATCGAGGTGCTGCCCGAGGAGGAGGAGGGGCGACTCTCCTTCATCGGCGCGACCAAGACGCTCGGGCACGCGCCGGAGGGGACGGTCGGGGTCGTCGACATCGGCGGCGGCTCCAGCGAGATCATCCTCGGCAGCGTTCCCGGCGGTGTCCAGAGCGTGCGCTCCTGGCCGGTCGGCTCGGGCAACCTCGCCGACGAGATGATCTCCTCCGATCCGCCCTCCGCGGCTGAAATTCGCCGTACGCGCGAGCGCATCGACGACATCTTCGAGGGGGTGGAGGTCGAGCGCCCGGCGCAGGCCGTCGCCGTCGGCGGCTCCGCCACCTCGCTACGCCGCGTAGTCGGGGCGGTGCTCGAATACGAGACGCTGGAGCGCGCGATCCGCGTCCTCACCAGCGACCCCGCCGCCGAGGTCGGCCGCCGCTTCGAGCTCGACCCGACCCGGGTCCGCATCCTCCCCACCGGCGTCCTGCTGTTGGAGAAGCTCTCCGACCTGCTCGGCCAGCCCCTGCAGATCGGCAAGGGCGGCCTGCGCGAGGGGGTCATCCTCGACCTCCTCAACGGCGACCGCGTCGCCGCTTAGCGGAATTCGAGCGCCGCTTGATGCAGGCGTTCGTTGGCGCAGGCTAGTTCTTTCAGCAGCCTTTTGCGCTCTTCTCGGTCTCGAAGCATTTTTTCGGCCCCCGCCGGATCGTGCTGCACGATCTGAAGCGCAGCCGCAAAGTCGAGAACTCTCGAACCGTCTGCGATGCGGCGGGCCAGTTCTCGCTGTTCCTGCTCGTTCATCTTGGTAACTTTACTGGGCGCCACAGTTGTCACTCTCCTCTTTCAAGCGATCGATCTCGACCTTGGCCTGACGCATCTGTTCGGTGAGATCGCCGACTTCTCCCTCCAGTCTTTCGATCGCTGCTTCGCCTAGCTCTGCCGAGCGATCGGCGTCTTCCGCGAACTTTGCGCCCCTTGCGGAGATCTCGATCGGTAGCCGACCTCGTGCCAGGCCCGAGAAGGCGGGGGTGATCAGCAGGAGACTCCCGTAGAAGACCAGCAGGGCAACCTCCAGCCGGTACAGGCCCTCCTGGCCGAAGGCGAGAGCCGGTAAGTCGGGACCGCCCTGCGCGCTCTGAGGGATCGGGACCAGGGCGCAGGTCCAGATCGCGAGAGCCAGGGCGGTCCCGATGAGGACTCGAACCAGCGCACGCTCGATCTGAGGGCTGACCATGTCTCGATAAGGCCGCAGCGCCTGAAGTTCTCCCCCCGCTAGCCCGCGTTATCCGCCTTTTCACATCCTCCGCCCGCCGATGGCGAACGCTGTGGGCGATAAGGAGATTCGAAATAGGGAGAGCACCGATGACTTCCCGCGTTGACCTGCATTGCCACTCGACCGCGTCGCACTTCTCGAAGCTGGGCGTCCAGCGCTCGCTGGGCCTGCCGGAGTGCGCGACGCCGCCGCAGGAGGTCTACGAGCTCGCCAAGCGGCGGGGGATGGACTTCGTGACGATCACCGATCACGACACGATCGACGGCTGCTTGGAGCTGGCCGAGCGTCCCGACTGCTTCGTCTCCGAGGAGCTGACCGCCCGCTTCGCCGGCGAGCCCCAGGCGGTGCATGTCCTCTGTTACGGGATCACCCCCGGAGACCACGAGTGGCTGCAGGCGCACTCCGGCGACGTCGAGGCCTGCGCCGCATACCTTCACAACCAGGGAATTGCCTGCGCGCTGGCGCATCCCTTCTTCAACGTCGCCGCGCCGCTGACCCGGCGCCATCGGCGGCGACTGGCGGAGCTCTTCCCGATCTGGGAGGTCCGCAACGGCTCTCGGGCCGCCGAGCTGAACATGCCCGCCGCGGTCTACATCGAGACCCAGGGCGGCACCGGCATCGGCGGCTCCGACGACCACGCCGGCGTCGACATCGGCCGCACCTTCACGGAGGCGCCGGCCGCTGCCACGCCGGAAGAGTTTCTCGCCCACCTGCAGCGGGGCGACGCCGAAGCAAGGGGGGAACAGGGCAGCGCGGCCAAGTGGACGCACGCGGCGATGGCGATCGCGACGCGGGCGCTGACGGTGGGGGGCGGGCG
>JALZHV010000233.1 GCA_030860625.1 Actinomycetota bacterium | reverse complement strand
CCCGATGTCCACGGGTGAATTTTCCGAGATCGCGGTCGAGCGACCAGGCGGTTTCCGCTTCGCCTCCTGGGCGGCGGCGCGGCCCTACGCGCTGGCGCTCTACTTCGTCGCGCTGGTCCTCTGGAGCGCCGCCTACGGGATCCCGGTCCAGCGCGAGCTGGTCATCCTCTGGACCTGCGGGGCGCTGGCCTGCGCCTCGATCGGGCGGCCGCGGCGGGAAATCCTCCAGCTCGTGCTCGACTGGGCGCCGATCGTCGCGGTGCTGTGGGCCTACGACCTGACCCGCGGCGCCGCCGACTCGTTCGGGATCGCGGTCAACGTCCACCCGATGATCGACTTCGACCGCTTCCTCTTCGGCGGCCAGGTGCCGACCGAGTGGCTGCAGGCCCACCTCTACGAACCGGGCCGGGTGATGTGGTGGGACGTCCTCTTCACCCTCGTCTACACCTCCTACTTCATCGTCCCCTTCGCGGTGGCGGGCTACCTCTGGTCGCGCGACCGCACCGACTTCCACCGCTTCGTCCGCCGCCTCGTAACCCTCGCCCTCGCCGGGCTCGCCACCTACATCCTCTTCCCGGCGGCGCCGCCGTGGATGGCCGGGGAGATGGGCGTGATCGGCGAAGTCCACCGCTCCACCGGCAAGGGCTGGGAAGTGCTCGGTGTCGGCACCGCCGCGCTCTTCTCCAAGGGCCAGGCGACCAGCAACCTCGTCGCCGCCGTGCCCTCGCTGCACACCGCCTTCGTCACCCTGGTGGCGCTGTTCCTCTGGCGGCGGGTGCGCCCGCGCTGGCGGCCGCTGCTCGTCGCCTATCCCGTAGCGATGGGCCTGACCCTGATGGCCACGGCTGAGCACTACTTCTTCGACGTCCTCCTCGGCTGGATCTACGCCGCCGCGGTGATGGCGGCTTGGGGCTGGTGGGAGCGGCGGCGCGCCTCAGCGGCCGGCGCGGCCGAGGTGGAGCCGGCGACGTAGGTCGATCGGCGCAGGTCGGCCCGAGTCCTCGAGCGCGAACCTGACCCGGAAGGAGCGGTTGCCCTTGCCGCGGTGGGCGGTGACGAGCCGCTTGCCGAACTTGGTCAGCGGCAGCACCAGCCGCGCCTGGCCGCTGGGAATCGAGTAGGTGCCGCTCGCCAGCGTCTGTCGCCGGGTCTTCAGGGCGACGCGCCCGCTGCAGGTGTCGCCGCCGCTGCAGTCGAGGCGGACCC
The DNA here is from genome assembly GCA_030860625.1 of Actinomycetota bacterium. Classification (GTDB taxonomy): domain Bacteria; phylum Actinomycetota; class Thermoleophilia; order Solirubrobacterales; family 70-9; genus VAYN01. The sequence continues at coordinate 2,442 of JALZHV010000233.1, read as the reverse complement.
TCACCGAGCTCGTGCCGGCGCGGATGCGGCCGCGCGCCAGGCCCGCGGCTCCCAGGCGAACGGTCACGCCGGGGCCGGCTTCGCCACCGGAGTCGCCGCTTCCACCCGTGCCGCCGCCGCCCGGCCCACCACCGCCCGGCGGGACGACTTCGTTCTCGTAGCCGGCCGCAGGCTCGTATCCGGGCGGGAGGATCTTCGGCGCGGGCGCTTTGACGAGACCCCCGAGCGCGCCCCGCTGCTCCAGCGTCGGCAGTCGCAGCTCCAAGTTGGAGACGGTGATCGGCCCCTGCATGTTCGAGGGCCGCGCGTAGGGGGCGTCGGAGGGGAGCAGCTCCAGCTTGACTTCGTGGCCGGGGGCGAAGCGGTAGCCCTGCGGGTGCAGCTGGAAGACGACGTCGGCGCCGCCGTTGCCGGGTCGCAGCAGGCCGCGGGCGACCAGCGCCTCTTTTTCGCCGGAGACGTCGAGCAGGCGGACGGCGAGCTCGGAGTCTTTGGTCGTCGTCGCGAGGTCGGCGACGATCGTCGGCGAGCCCATCAGCGTGAAGCCCTCTTCAGGCACAGTCAGCCGGTAGTTGGCGGTGCCGAGCTGGTCGGCGGCGGGGGCGGTGGCGCAGGCGTCTTTGGTCGCGATCGGGTCGAAGGTTTTGCCGATGTTCGGGTCGCCCGACCCCGGCACGATCGTCTTCGCGGCGACATCGCCGAAGCGGATCTCGCCGGGCGCCAGCTCCCGCCACGAGTCAGCTTCGTACGGGCCTTCCGAGGGGCCTTCGGCCGGGCCGGTGCAGGTCGTCGTCAGCGCCGTCGCGCTCGAAGTCGGCGCCGGGCCTTCGCCCTTCAGGTAGTGGTCGAACCAGGCGTTCAGCCGCGCCAGGAAGATCGCCCGGTCGCCGGGCTTGTTCTGGCTGCGGTCGTGACCGTCGTCCATCAGGAAGAGCGAGATCGGGTCGCCGGGGTACTCGGTGCGGGTGCGGTTGTAGAAGCGGACCGCCTCGTCGACCGGGAAGAGGTCGTCGTTCCAGCCGCTTTGGATCAGCAGCGGCGCCGGCGGCTGGGAGTGGTCGATGTAGTAGGAGGAGTGGTGGGTGGTGATCTCCTCGACGATCGAGTTCGCCAGCGGGTTGGAGTCGTAGGGCTCGCCGGCGTTGATCAACGCGTACCAGGTGTCGAGATCGGCGTCGGGATCGGTCCCCGGCGGCGCGTAGTTGCTGGAGGCTTTGCCGAGGCCGTAGAGGCCGGTCACGTAGGAGGACTTCATCACCCCGATCGGGGCGTCGCCGTTCGGACCGCGGTAGGGCGCGTCGGCGACGTAGTCGAGCGTGGCGCCGTTCGGCATCAGCGAGTAGGCGAGGTCGCTCCAGGGCCACTGCGGCACCGCCGCCGCCAGTTCCATCGGCGTCCCTTTCGGGCTCGTCCAGGGAACCAATTTGTCGTCCTCGAGCATCGTCCGGTTGCGCAGCGCCGCCAGCGCCATCGACAGCCCGCCGCCGTAGGAGACGCCGGTGGCGCCGATCTTCTGCGGCTGCGCGGCGCCTTCGTCGACGAGGACCCCGATCAGGTGCTGGGCGTCGCGCACCTCGAAGCGGGTGTCCATCAGGTGGTTGTGGCCCTCGGCGCAGGCGAGCGGTTCGGAGAGGCGGTCGGGATCCTGGCCGCCGCAGGAGTCGCCCCAGCCGCGATCGCTCATGCTGAAGACGGCGTAGCCGCGTTCGGCCCAGTCCTGGACCCGCGCGTCCTCGAGGCCGATCTTTTTGCCGCCCCAGCCGTGGAAGAGGCCGATCACGGGGTAGGGGCCGTCGTCGCCGAGGGTCGGCGCCGGCGGCAGGACCACGTTGACGTCGATCTGCGTCACCCCGTCCCAGGTGACGGTCTCGCCGCCGCAGAGGCGGACGTCGCCGTTGCCGGCCTGCACGGCGCAGCTGACGTCGCCGCCGTAGAGCGTCGTGAAGTCGGCGCGCGCCCCGGGCGCCAGGGTCAGCGCCGCCATCACGGCAGCCGCGACCGCGCCCAGCACCCACCGCACTCGCTCTACTCCCATGCACCCCTCCTCGAGAAGATGAAGATCGGAGTGCTTGTACCCGCGATCGGCGCGGGCAAAAGTTTGGGGTGGGGGTTTGGGGGTGGCCCCGATGTGGCGGGCCCGGGGGGTCGCGATGCTCCACTCGTCAGATCAACGACGAAAGGACCCGACCAGATGAACCCGATTTCCCACCTGCGCCGCAACGTCGTCGCCTACCTGGCGCTGTTCGTGGCGCTGGGAAGCGGCACCGCCCTCGCCGCCGAGAAGATCACCGGCAAAGACATCGCGCCGAACGCGGTCAAGTCGAAGCACCTCAAGAACGGCCAGGTCCGCGGCGCCGACCTCGCGGCCAACGCGGTCAGCGGCGACAAGGTCGCCGAAGGCTCCCTCGCCGGCGCCGACATCGCCGACAAATCCCTGACCGG
>JALZHV010000232.1 GCA_030860625.1 Actinomycetota bacterium | reverse complement strand
GCCCGGCGCTGCACCCGGCGGAGCTGCCGGGCCGGTTCAGCGGCTGAGCTCGGGGGCGGGGGCCGCTTCGGCCTCCTCGCCCTCGCCGCCGGGGTCCGGATCGGACTCCGGCGGCAGGTCGCCGCCGCGGTCGGTGCCGGCGATCAGCTCGTCCGGCGCCTTCTCCTCGGGGATGAAGCCCGACTTCATCCCGAAGTAGACGGCCTGCGGGTGGTGGGCGACGATCGCCACCGTTGACTGCTCGGGCATCACCGCGTAGCCGCCGGAGAGCGTCATCCCGATCTCTTCGAGGCCGAGCAGGCGCCAGACCTTCTCGTGCTCGGACTGGTCCGGGCAGGCGGGATAGCCCCAGGAGTAGCGGCGCCCCTGGTCGCGCTCGATCGCGAGCTGGCGGCGAACCTCGGAGTGCAGCCACTCGGCCAGCCCCTCGGCCGACTGGACGCCGAGCCCGTGCACGTAGAGCTGCTCGGCGAACTCCCCTTCGCGCTCCAGCTTTTCGATCAGCTCGGTTACCTCGGGGCCGACCGTGACCCCCTGCAGGGCGACGACGTCGCGTTCGCCGGAGTCGAGCGGCCGGTAGAAGTCGGTTAGGCAGATCCGGTCGTGCCGGGGCTGGCGCGGGAAGACGAGCCGCTCGAGCTCTCGCTCCGGGTCTTCGGGGTCGAAGACGACCAGCTCGTTGCCGTCGGCGTTGCAGGGGAAGTAGCCGAGCTTGGTCCGCGGGTACAGGTAGTCCTGCTCGCGCCACATCCGCTCGAGCCGGGCGGCGAAGCCCTCCTCTTCGTCGGTGCCTTCGACCAGTTGGCGCCAGGCCTCGCCCTTGACGCCGCGGCCGCCCCAGTGGAGCTTGAAGAGGACGTGGCGGTCGAGGTAGGGGAAGACATCGTCGAGGTCGACGGGGACCTCTCGAACCCCCCAGAAAGGCGGCTCCGGGATCTCGACGTCGGTGCGGGCGCCGGAGCGGACGCTGTCGTCCGTGGTCGGCGGCGAATCGTCGACCACGACCGGCTTCTCGCGCAGCTGCTTGGCCTCGGCCTTGATCCGCTCGACCAGCGCCGCCCGCGCCTCGGCGTCGACCAGCGCGTCCATCGTGTCGAGGCCCTGGAAGGCGTCCTTGCAGTAGAAGACGCCGGGCTCGTAGACCTCGTCGGACTCTTTGCCCTTCGGGTAGAGCGTGCGGCGGCCGAAGTCGCGGTTGATCGCGGCGCCGCCGATCAGGACCGGGAACTCGAGCCCGCGCTGGTGCAGCTCGGCGACGCAGGTCGGCATCTGCTTCGAGGTCGAGACGAGCAGCGCCGAGAGGCCGATCGCGTCGGCTTCGTGCTCGAGGGCCGCGTCGATGATCGTGTCGACCGGGACCTGCTTGCCGAGGTCGATCACGGTGTAGCCGTTGTTGGTGAGGATCGTGTTGACGAGCGACTTGCCGATGTCGTGGACGTCGCCGAAGACGGTCGCGATCACGACCTTGCCCTTGGTGTGGCCCTCGATCCGGTCGAGGTGGTTCTCGAGCTGCGCCACCGCGCGCTTCATCACTTCGGCCGACTGGAGGACGAAGGGGAGGATCAGTTCGCCGGCGCCGAATTTGTCGCCGACCTCCTTCATCGCCGGCAGCAGCACCTCGTTCAGGGTCGGGACGGCGCCGATCTTCTCGACCGAGCGCTCGATCCAGTCCTCGACCCCGTCCTTCTTGCGGCGCAGGATGTGCCAGTGCAGGGCCTCCTCGGGCTCCATCCCGGCGGTCGGGTCGGCGGTCTCGGCCTCCGCCTCCTCGCCCTTGGACTCGAAGTAGGAGATGAAGCGCTCGAGCGCGTCGTCGCGGCGGTTGAAGACGAGGTCGTCGGTCAGCTCGCGCTCCTCGTCGGGGATCTCCGAGTAGGGCGTGATGTGGTTCGGGTTGACCATCGCCAGGTCGAGTCCGGCCTCGACGCAGTGGTGGAGGAAGACCGAGTTGAGGACCGCGCGCGGCCGCGGCGAGACGCCGAAGGAGACGTTGGAGACGCCGAGCGAGGTCTTGACGCCGGGGATCTCCGCCTTGATCCGGCGGATGCCCTTGATCGTCTCCACCGCCGAGGGCTTCCACTCCTCGTCGCCGGTGGTGAGGGTGAAGGTGAGGGCGTCGAAGATCAGCGCCTCGGGGTCAAGGCCGTGCTCCTCGCAGGCGATGTCGCGGATCCGTTCGGCGATCTCGACCTTGCGCTCGGCCGTCTTCGCCATCCCGACCTCGTCGATCGTCAGCGCGATCAGCGCGGCGCCGTGCGCCTTGGCCAGCGGGATCACCACGTCGGCCTTGTCGCGGCCGGCCTCGAGGTTGATCGAGTTGACGATCGCCCGTCCCGGGATCGTCTCCAGTGCCGCCTTGATCACCTCCGGCTCGGTCGAGTCGACCTGGATCGGCGCCGGCTGGGTGAGGGAGATCCGCTTGACGACGGCGCTCATCTGCTCGTCCTCGTCCTGGCGCTCGGTCAGGGCGACGCAGGTGTCGAGCACGTGGGCGCCGCCTTCGACCTGGTCTTCGGCGACCTGGACGAGGCCGTCGTAGTCGTCGGCGAGCAGCAGTTCCTTGGCTTTTTTCGAGCCCTGCGAGTTGACCCGCTCGCCGACCAGGGTCGGGCGCGGCTCCTGCACCAGCGGCGTCGAGGTCATCATCGAAGAGACCTCGATCGGCCCGGGGGCGGGGCGCTCGCCGGGGACCTTGCCGTCGACTCGCGCGCGGATCGCAGCGATGTGCTCGGGGGTGGTGCCGCAGCAGCCGCCGACGATGCCGACGCCGTAGCGCTCGACGAATTCGCCGAGCGTGGCGGCCAGCGGCTCCGGCTTTTCGGGGAAGATCGTCTCGCCGTCGGGCCCCTGCAGCGGCAGTCCGGCGTTGGGGATGCAATGCACGGGCAGCGGGCAGTTCTCGCCGAGGAAGCGGATCGCGTCGCGCATGTCCTCAGGCCCGGTCGAGCAGTTGAGGCCGATCACGTCGACGTCGAGGGCGGTCAGCGTCGTCAGCACCGAGCGGATGTCGGTGCCGAGCAGCATCTTGCCGCCGTTCGGCAGCAGCGAGACGCTGCACTGAATCGGCAGCGTCCGGCCGGTCTTCGCGAACGCCTCACGAGCGCCGAAGATCGCTGCCTTCACCTCGAGGATGTCTTGCGCGGTCTCGATGATGATCAGGTCGGCGCCGCCTGCAACCAGGCCCTCGGCCTGCTCGGCGAAGACCTCGGCCAACCGCCCGAAGGAGATGTCCCCGAGCGTCGGGTCGGTGGAGGCGGGCAGGAACCCCGTCGGGCCGATCGAGCCGGCGACGAACCGACTCTCGCCCGCCGCCTTGCGGGCGATTTCCGCCGCTTTCGTGTTGATCTCGAGCGTGTGCTCGCCGAGCCCCCACTCCTCGAGCTTCAGCCGCGACCCCTGGAAGGTGTCCGTCTCGACCACCTCGGCTCCCGCTTCCAGCATCGAGGTATGCACCCCCTCGATCACATCCGGCCGGTTCAGCACCAACGCCTCATGGCACTTCCCCTCGAGCCCCCCGTAGTCCTCCTGGGTCAGCTCGAACTGCTCGAGAGTGGCGCCCATCCCGCCGTCAAAGACGACAACGCGCTCTCTGGTCGCAGCTATGTAGTCCCGCTCAGCCATGAACAGGAGAGGCTACCGAGGCGCTTCATCACGCACCTGTGCAA
>JALZHV010000231.1 GCA_030860625.1 Actinomycetota bacterium | reverse complement strand
GTCCTCGACGGCCTCGTAGCGGACCCGCCCGGAGTCGCGCAGCCAGGCGTGCTCCGGCCCGACGCCGGGGTAGTCGAGCCCGGCCGAGATCGAGTGTGCCTCGAGGATCTGCCCTTCCTCGTCGGCGATCACCGAGGAGAGCGAGCCGTGCAGCACGCCTTTGACGCCGCCCTGCAGCGAGGCGCCGTGACGGTTGGTGTCGAGCCCCTCGCCGGCCGCCTCGACCCCGACCAGGCCCACCTCGGCGTCGTCGACGAAGGGAGTGAAGATGCCGATCGCGTTGGAGCCGCCGCCGACGCAGGCGATCACCCGCGCGGGCAGCGAGTCCTCGGCCGCCAGCGCCTGCTCACGCGCCTCTTCGCCGATCACCCGCTGCAGATCGCGGACGAGCGCCGGGTAGGGCGCCGGCCCGACCGCCGAGCCGATCACGTAGTGGGTGGTGGCGACGTTGGCGACCCAGTCGCGGATCGCGGCGCTGACCGCCTCCTTCAGGGTCCGCGCCCCCGCCTCGACCGGGGCCACCTCCGCCCCCAGCAGTTTCATCCGCTCGACGTTGGGCGCCTGGCGGCGGATGTCCTCGGTGCCCATGTAGACGACGCACTCCAGCCCGAGCAGGGCGCAGGCGGTCGCGGTCGCGACCCCGTGCTGGCCGGCGCCGGTCTCGGCGATCACCCGCGGCTTGCCCATCCGCGCCGCCAAGAGCGCCTGGCCGACCGCGTTGTTGATCTTGTGGGCGCCGGTGTGGGCGAGGTCCTCGCGCTTCAGGTAGACCCGCGAGCCGATCCGCTCCGAGAGCCGCTCGGCCAGGTAGAGCGGCGTCGGTCGGCCGATGAAGTCGCGCCGGAGGAGATCGAGCCGGGCCGTGAACTCCGCGTCCTCGCGCGCCTCCGCCCAGGCGGCGGTCAGCTCGTCGAGCGCCGGGATCAGGGTCTCCGGCACGTAGCGCCCCCCGTAGGGGCCGAATCGCTGCTCGATCGTGGTCATGCGCCGGCGCCGACCGAGTTCGCCGCCTCGAAGAAGGCCGCCATCGCCGCGTGGTCCTTGCGGCCCGGCTCCGCCTCGACGCCGCTGGCGACGTCGACCGCGTAGGGGTGGGCGATCGAGACCGCCTCGGCGACGTTGTCGGGGCGCAGGCCCCCGGCGAGGATCGCCGGCACATCGGAGCGATGGCCGCGCAGGAGCTCCCAGTCGAAGCTCTCGCCGGTCCCGCCCCACTGGCCCTTGCTGGCGCGGTCGAAGAGGTGGAAGTCGGTGCGGAAGGCCTCGGCGGCGTGGACGTCGGCGGCACTGGAGACGTGGACCGCCTTCGCCACTTTGACGCCCGCCCGCCGCGCCACCTCGCCGCAGAAGGAAGCGCCCTCCTTGCCGTTCAGCTGCACCATCGTCAGGCCCTCGTTCTCCACCGCCCGGGCCACCTCCTCCAGGGTCGGGTTGACGAACACCCCGACGATCTCGCACTTGCGCTTGAAGGCGGCGGCGATCTCAGCCGCGACGCCCGCCTCCACGTTGCGCGGGCTGCCGTCGAAGTGGATCAGCCCGATCGCCCAGCAGCCGAGGCGCACCGCCTCGGCTGCGTCGTCGATATCGGTGATGCCGCAGAACTTGACCCGCATGCACTCAGCGTACGGGAAGGGCGCTCACTGCCCTTCTTTCGGCTGGGTGCCGAGGGTGACGTCGACGGTCTCCTCGTCGCCGCCGCGGAGGATCGTCAGCTCGAGCTCGTCGCCGGGCTCGGATTCGCCGATCGTTTCGACCAGCTCTTCCATGCTCTCGATCCGCTTGCCGTTGGCCTCGGTGATGATGTCGCCGCCGAGCCGCACTTCTTCGCCGTCGATCGTCGCCGAGGTATTGCCGGCCTCGATCCCGGCCTTGTCGGCGGGGCCGTCGTTGACTACCGACTGGACGAGGACGCCATGCTCGACCGGCAGGTTCAGCGCCTTCGCCAGGTCCGGGGTCACCGTGCCGCCCTGGATGCCGATGTAGGCGTGCTGGACTTCGCCGGTCTCCTTCAGCTCGTCGAGCTCGGCGCGGATCGTGTCGATCGGGATCGCGAAGCCGATGCCGACGTTGCCGTTGCCCCCGCCGCCGGTGGCGATCTGAGAGTTGATCCCGATCACCTGGCCGCTGGCGTCGATCAACGGGCCGCCGGAGTTGCCGGGGTTGATCGGGGCGTCGGTCTGGATCACCTTCGAGATCGAGAACCCGTTCGGCGCCTGGATCTGGCGCTGCAGGGCGGAGACGATGCCGCTGGTGACGGTCCGTTCCAGCCCGAACGGATTGCCGATCGCGACCACCGGGTCGCCGACTTCGACCTGCTCGGAGCGGCCCAGCCGCAGCGGGTGCAGGTCCTCCTTCGGCGCGTCCACCTTGAGCAGCGCCAGGTCCATGCCGGGGTCGGAGCCGACCACCTCGGCGTCGTAGGTTTCGCCGTCGTCACCGAGTTTGACGGTGACGCTTTCGGCCCCTTCGACCACGTGGTTGTTGGTCAACATGTGGCCGGCCTTGTCGATCACGAAGCCCGAGCCGGTCGCCGTGCCGCCGCCTTCTTCCGGTTCCCCGAAGGGGTTGAAGCTTTCGATTTCCTGCGGTTCGATCTGCGCTTCGATGAAGCCGACGCCGCCGCCGCTGCGCTTGTAGATCTGGTTGACGACGTTGCCGCTGGTCTCTTCCGAGGCGGTCTCGATCGGCGCCGCCAGCGGCGTCTCGACCGTCGTCGTCGTGTCGCCGCCTGAATCGACAAGGCCGGCGGCGATCGCGGCGAGGCCGAGGACGGCGACGACGAGGCCGCCGAGCAGGGCGGAAAGGAAAGGGCTGAGGGTCTTCTTATCGGGCTCGGTCATGGCAGCAGGATCGCTTAAGGCTGTGACCGCTCCCTAAACGCTCATCAAAAGTTTTCTAAATTCCCGCCGCCGGTCAGCTCCCGCAGCTTCGCCTCGGGGTCGGCCCCGGCCATCAGGCTGGTGCCGATCAGGACCGCGTCGACGCCGACCCGCTCCAGCTCCTCGAGCTCCTCGCGGGAGGAGATGCCGCTCTCGGCGACGACGGTCTTGCCGGCGGGCACGCTCGGCATCAGCTCATAGGTGGTGGCGATGTCGACGCTCATGTTGTCGAGGTTGCGGTTGTTGATCCCGATCACCTCGGCACCGGCCTCCAGCGCCCGGTCCAGCTCCTCCTCGTCGTGGACCTCGACCAGGCAGTCGAGGTCGATCGAGCGCGCCTCCTGGCGCAGGGAGCGCAGCGCCTCGTCGCCGAGCGCGGCGACGATCAGCAGCACCGCGTCGGCGCCGTTCACCGCCGCCTCGTAGAGCTGGTAGGGATCGACGATGAAGTCCTTGCGGATGATCGGCAGCCCGCAGGCGGCGCGGGCGGCGCGCAGATCGTCCAGCGAGCCGCCGAAGTGGGTCTCGTCGGTGAGGACGGAGAGCGCGGCGGCCCCGCCGCGCTCGTAGGCCTGGACCTGGGTCGCCAAGTCGACTTCCTCGGCGGCGATCTGGCCGGCGCTCGGCGAGCGGCGCTTGAACTCGGCGATCACCGAGAGGCCGGGGCGCACCAGCGCCTCGTTGAAGGGGCGGTCCTCCGCACGGGCGGAGAGCCGGGCCTCCAGGTCGGCCTGGGGAAGGTCCCGGCGACGCGCCTCCACCCCCTCCCGGGCCGCGGCGATTAGCTGCTC
>JALZHV010000230.1 GCA_030860625.1 Actinomycetota bacterium | reverse complement strand
AACCGCTGCTGGAGGCGCTGGTAGAAGGCTGGGAGCCCCTCGGGGACGATCTCCGGGCCGAGCGCGGGCGGGTCCTCCAGGCGGTCGGGGAAGTCTTCGGAGCCGGCGAGCCGCAGCAGGTGCGAGCCGTCGATGTCGAGCACGTAGAGGCCGAGCGGCACCCCGGCGATCCGCTGGGCCTCGGCGACGAGTTGCTCGGGAAGCAGCGGCGCCGCGACGGCGTCCAGCACCTGGACGGGGTCGAGGGGAACCGGCTCCTCGCGGCCGAGCTCTCCCGGCGGCAGCAGCTCCTCGGTTGACTCGGGGGCGGTGCGCGGCTGCTCGCGGACCTCCTCGATCAGGCCCGCCCGGTCGCCGAAGTGACGGTAGATGGTCGACCGGGAGACCCCGGCGGCCGTGGCTATTTCGCCGAGCGACGCGCCCGGGGACTGGGCCAGCAACTTGCCGGCGGCGTCGAGGATCTGCTCGCGATTGCGCGCGGCGTCGGCGCGACCAGCCGCCGCGACAACCTCGCTCTTCACCTTCTGAGATGCCATCTGTCACACCCTGTCCCGGGTTCGTGTGTCACTTCCGCGCCCGCTGTTTCTAATCGGACATACCCGGCAACTTCCAACTCACAACGTTCGCTCGGTCGAGGCAGCTCGTCACAGAGCGCGCGAAGAACTTCTGATCCAGGACTGTTCGAAGTACGTACGGGTACTAAACCTGTAGCGGGGTCAGGGAACACCAATCGAGAGGAGAGCAGCAATGGCACCTACCGGAATGACGGAGGCTTACGAATGGCGTGGCCGCGACGTCGTCGGCTCCGACGGCGAAAAGATCGGCACCGTCGATGAGATCTACCTGGACACCGCCACGGACCAGCCGGAGTGGGTCTCGATCAACACCGGTCTCTTCGGCCTGAAGTCGAGCTTCGCCCCCGTCCAGGGCGCCCAGCCCGAGGGCGAGGCGGTCCGCCTCCCCTACACCAAGGAGCAGGTCAAGGACGCTCCCGGTGTCGAGCCCGACCAGGAGCTGAACGACTCGGAGGAGCAGGCGCTCTGGTCCCACTACGGCCTCGACTACGAGGACGGCTACACGGAGACCAACGGCCTCGGCGACGGGCGTGAGCCGGTCGGCCGCGACACGAGTGGCCCCGAGACCGACAGCGCGATGACCCGCTCCGAGGAGGAGGTCAACGTCGGCACCACCAGGCGCGAGAAGGGCCGCGCCCGCTTGCGCAAGTACGTGGTCACCGAGCAGGTGACGAAAACCGTGCCGGTGCAGAAAGAGAAGGCCGTGCTCGAGCGGGAACCGATCACCGAGGGCAACGTCGACGCGGCGATGGACGGCCCCGCGATCTCCGACGAGGAGCACGAGGTGACGCTCTCCGAGGAGGAGGTCGTGGTCGAAAAGAAAGCCGTGCCCAAGGAGCGGGTCCGACTCGACAAGGAGACCGAGACCGTCGAGGAGCAGGTCTCTGAGGAGGTCCGCAAAGAGCGGATCGAGGCCGAGGGCGACATCAACCGCTGAGGAATTGCGTCGGCGCTGGCCCGGAGGGGGCTCGACTGCCCCCGAGTCTCCTCCGGGCCTGCGTCGGCGTGCTCCAGTAGCCTGGCGCGCCGATGAACTCCGCCGCCACCCCCTCGCCGCCGCTGGCCCTCGGGCCGAAGTGGCTCGAAGCCGAGTTTTTGATCGAGGCGTTCGGGATGCTCGGGGTGCTGGGGATCGTCTTCGTCGAGTCCGGGCTCTTGGTCGGGTTCATGTTGCCGGGGGACTCGCTGCTGTTTACGGCGGGGCTGCTTTCGGCGAACGGGACGCTGCCTGATCTCTGGGTGCTGCTGGTGACGATTCCGCTGGCGGCGATCGCGGGCGATCAGGTGGGGTATGCGATCGGGCGCAAGGCGGGGCCGGCCGTGTTCAGGCGCCCGGACAGTCGCTTCTTCCGCGAGGAATACGTCGAGCGCTCGCGCGAGTTCTTCGACCGCTACGGGGCGCGGACGATCGTGATCGCCCGCTTCGTGCCGATCGTCAGGACCTTGGCGCCGGTGATGGCGGGGGTCTCGCGGATGAACTACCGGACCTTCGTCTTCTTCAACGTCATCGGCGGCATCGCCTGGGGGGTCAGCGTCACCACGCTCGGCTACTTCCTCGGCCAGGTCGAGTTCGTGCACGACAACCTCGAGCCGATCATCCTCGGGATCGTCGCCCTCTCGGTGTTGCCGATCGCGGTGGAGCTGTTGCGGGCGCGGCGGCGCGGCAACGCGGTCAGCGACGCCGGCGAATAGGGTCTCCGCATGCGCCGCGCCCTCGTGTCGATCTTCTGCTTCGCCATCCTGCTGGCCGTGCTGGCCGGGTGCGGGGAGAAGACCGTGATCCCCGAGAGCGCCGAGAAATCCGTCGCCGACGTGGTTTCCGAAGACACGGGGTTCCGGCCGAACGACGTCAGCTGCCCTTCTGACGTCGAGGCGAAAGCCGGCGGGAGCTTCCAGTGCCAGTTCACGGGGCCGGAGGGCGAACCGTACGTGGCGAAGGTGAGGATCACCAACGTCGAGGGGGAGCAGGTCGAGTTCTACGTGGTGACCCGGCCTCAGTAGTACAGGCGATCCTCTAGAGGCAAGAGCCTCGTACAAACGTCCAGAACTGCGCACCAGCCCGGCGGAATCGGCGCATCGGTTCGGATCCACCCCGCCTGAACGTACAAAGGCGTATTCGGGAACTGCCTAGTGCGTTGTCACTCTGTCCAGAAGGTCGAAATGGACCGGTGAGATCAGGCCGTAAGCCCGGAGGCAGCCCTTCCGCGCCTCTTTGACACCGTCATACAACCTGTCTTGTTCCTTGTCTTGACCGCCTCTGGTGCCCACCCGAGCGCCTGGGGTGACAGGGCACGCAAAGGCTGGGGAACTCCCCGATCTGAGGTATTGCAACCGCTCGGGAGCACCCCGATGACCCCCCCGGCGAGGCCCACCCCTCGCTGACAAGGGGCTTCACGGCCCGAAGCGGGAGGCCACACCCCCAGTGGCCATCAAAGGAGAAGTGAAATGCAACTAAGAAACCCGGCACGGGCTCTGAAGCTGGCACTGGCGATCGCCGCGCTGGCCGTGGTCCCGGCGGGGTCGGCTCAGGCCGACACCTCGAACGACACCTCCCAGCTGAGCGTCACCGGCGGCAGCCTGGCGTTCAAATCGGCGCCCAACGTTCCCTCGATCGGGACGCTGACCCTGAACGGCAAAGCGCAGACGCTGACCGGGCAGATGCCCAACTGGGCGGTTGAAGACGCGTCCGGCACCGCCAGCGGCTGGAACGTCACGGTGCAGGGCGAGAGCGGCGAAGGCAAGAGCGCCGTCTTCAAGGAGTACTGCACCTCTGAAGAAGAATGCGGCACCGTCGGCTACGTCGGCAGCGGCAAGACCCTTGCTGCCAACTCGCTGACCCTGTCGAGCTCCGGCGGGGCCTTCAGCGGCCTCAACGGCACCACCGGCACCGCGCCGACCCACTCATGCGGCTCCGCCTGCAACGTGGACAGCGCCTCCCCGGTGAAAGTCTCCTCGGCGGCTGAAAACGCCGGGATGGGCAGCTGGCAGGCTGAAAGCTACGGCGTCTCGAGCCTCAGCCTCTCGGCTCCGACCACGGTCAAGGCCCTCGGCGCGGGGAAGGTCTACCGCGTCGACCTCCTCTGGACCCTCTCCAGCGGTCCGTAGGAACCACCAG
>JALZHV010000229.1 GCA_030860625.1 Actinomycetota bacterium | reverse complement strand
GCACATGATCTCGCGCGTGACGAAGGAAGGCTCGAAGTGGGCCGACCCGCCCGCGAAGTTCGAGGCCGGCACCTCGCCGATCGCCGAGGCGGTCGGCCTCGGCGCCGCCGTCGACTTCCTCGACGAGGTGGGCCCCGAGGCGCTGTGGGAGCACAACCGCGACATCGCCGCCTACGCGATCGAGCGGCTCTCCGAGGTCCCGGGCCTGGAGATCCACGGGCCGCGCGACGAGCGCGTGGCGCTGGTCTCCTTCGCGCTGGAGGGCATCCACCCGCACGACGTCGCCGAGATCCTCGGCCGCGACAACATCTGCGTGCGCGCCGGCCACCACTGCGCCCAGGTGCTGATGGACCGGCTCGAGATCGCCGCCACCGCCCGCGCCAGCTTCGGCGTCTACACGACGACCGAAGAGATCGACCGCCTGGTCGACGGCCTCGAAGACGCACGTAAGGTGTTCGGCCTCTGATGGACGAGCTATATCGAGACCAGATCCTCGAGCACTACAAGCGGCCGCACAACTTCGGCCGGATCGAGAACGCCGACCTCGAGTTCGAGGACACCAACCCGTTCTGCGGCGACGAGCAGCATGTGACGATCAAACTCGACGAGGACGAAAAGGTCGCGGAGGTCGCCTTCGACGGCAAGGGGTGCGCGATCTCGACCGCGGCCACCTCGCTGCTGACCGACGAGCTGGTCGGGATGAGCCGCGAGGAGCTGCTGCGGCTGCCGAAAGACTTCGTCCTCGAGCTGCTCGGCATCGACATCTCCGCGACGCGGATGAAGTGCGCGATGCTCGGCCTCAAGGTCGTCAAGAGTGCCTCCCTCGGCAAATCGGCCGAATGGGAGGACGAGGGCGAGGCCGGCGACCCGACCGAAGCGGTCGCCGACCTCGGGCAGATTTAGAGAGCTCCTTCCTCTTCCGCGCGGGCGACCGTCGCCTCGCTCGGCTGCATGAACGCGAAGAAGGCGCCGAAGCTGTCGCGGACGACGGCGAAGCGGCCGGCCGGGATGTCCATCGGGCCGAAGACGACGTCGCCGCCGAGCTCCTTGACTTTGGCCACGGCCTCGTCGGTGTCGACGCTGACGAAGTAGACGAGCCAGTGCGAGGGCACCTCCGCGGGGACCCGGTCGCGGACGTCGAGCATGCCGCCGACCCGCTTGCCGCCGAGGCGCCACTCGACGTAGGTCCCCATCTCCCCCATGTCCCGCTCGTCCGCCTCCCAACCGAAGACGGCGCCGTAGAACTGCTTGGCCCGCTCGGGGTCGCGGGTGTTGAGCTCGTTCCAGCCGACCGTGCCCCTCTCGTTCACGAGTTCGGCACCGGCGAACGTGCCCGGCTCCCAGATCCCGAAGAAGGTGCCCTCGGGGTCGGTGAAGAGGGCCAGCTTGCCGTAGTCGGAGACTTCCATCGGCGGGGCGATCTGGGTGCCGCCGTTCTCGGTGATCGTCGCCGCGGTGGCCTCGGCGTCGGCGACCGAGATGTAGGTGGTCCAGGCGGGCGGCTGCCCCTCCTGCATCAGCGGCATCACGCCCGCCACGTCGTGGCTGCCCATTTTCGCCCGCCGGTAGCCGCCCATTTCGGAGGAGTCGGGGAGCTCCGGGATCTTCCAGCCGTAGAGGCCCCAGTAGAAGCGCTCGGCCTCCTCGAAGTCCGGCATCGCCAGGTCGACCCAGCAGGGCGTGCCGGGGGCGTAGCTGGTTCTTTCGCTCATCGTCAAAGTCCTTTCGTCGGGGTGGTCCTGTAGATAAGACCAGAGCGGCGGGCCGAACTCATCGCGTCGGATGAATTGCCCACCCGGGCGCCCCGCTAAAATCCGACCGTAGAAGTAGGATTAAGTCTCGATCCGCACTAGGCCGCACTCGCGGCGACTGGAGCACCCCCTCTCTTGACCGACACCGCTGGAATCAAAGTCCCCGTATGCCCTGCCGCGGAGCTGCCGCCGGGCGAGATGCGCCTGGTCCAGCACGACGGCAAGAAGATCGGCGTCTTCAACTGCGAGGGCACCCTCTACGCGATCGAAGACCGCTGCTCCCACGACAACGGGCCGCTCGCCGAGGGCGAGTTCGACCCGGCCGCCTGCACGGTCGAGTGCCCGCGCCACGGCTCCCTCTTCGACCTCAGCACCGGCAGGCCGAAGACGCTCCCCGCTTTCCAGCCCGTCCACACGTTCCCGGTTGCGGTCGAGGACGACACCATCACCCTGGAGGTCAACTGACATGGCAACGCCCGAGGTTCTCGCCGAGAAACGCGAGCTGGCCGGCATCAACGCCGACTACAAAGAGAAGTTCGGCTTCAACGATCCCGAGACGGGCTACGCCTACAAAGCGCCCAAGGGGCTGACCCGCGAGGTCGTCGAAACGATCTCCGACTTCAAGGAAGAGCCGCAGTGGATGCGGGACTTCCGGCTGAAGTCGCTGGAGCACTTCGAAAGCCGCCCGACCCCGAAATGGGGCGGCGACCTCGACCAGATCGACTTCAACGACATCCACTACTTCGTCCGTGCCTCGGACAAGAACAGCCGCGACTGGAGCGAGGTCCCGGACGACATCAAAAACACCTTCGACCGGCTGGGGATCCCCGAGGCCGAGCGCAAATTCCTCGCCGGGGTCGGCGCCCAGTACGAGTCCGAGGTCGTCTACCACCAGGTCAACGAGAAGCTCGAGGCCCAGGGCGTGATCTTCACCGACATGGACACCGCCCTGCGCGAGCACGAGGACCTGGTGCGCGAGTACTGGGCGACGGTGATCCCGGCCAACGACAACAAACTGGCGGCGCTGAACAGCGCGGTCTGGTCCGGCGGCTCATTCGTCTACGTCCCGGCCGGGGTCAAAGTCGAGATGCCGCTGCAGGCCTACTTCCGGATCAACACCGAGAACATGGGCCAGTTCGAGCGGACGCTGATCATCTGCGAGGAGGGCGCCGACGTCCACTACATCGAGGGATGCACGGCGCCGGTCTACTCCAGCGACTCGCTGCACTCGGCGGTGGTCGAGATCGTCGCCAAACCGAGTTCGCGGGTCCGCTACACGACCGTCCAGAACTGGTCGCAGAACGTCTTCAACCTCGTCACCAAGCGCGCGGTTGCGCACGAGAAGGCGACGATGGAGTGGGTCGACTGCAACCTCGGCTCGAAACTGACGATGAAGTACCCGTCGATCTACCTGATGGGCCCCGAAGCCCACGGCGAGATCCTCTCGATCGCCTTCGCCGGCGACGGCCAGCACCAGGACGCCGGCGGCAAGATCATCCACGCGGCTCCGCGCACCTCGTCCTCGATCTTCTCCAAGTCGATCTCCAAGGACGGCGGCCGGGCGACCTACCGGGGCTTGCTGGAAGTCGCCGACGGGGCGAGCGAATCGCGCTCGAAAGTCGTCTGCGACGCGCTGCTCCTCGACGAGGACTCGCGCTCGGACACCTACCCGACGATCCGGATCGACGAGAACGACGCCGACATCGGCCACGAGGCCACCGTCTCCAAGATCGGCGACGAGCAGCTCTTCTACCTGCAGAGCCGCGGGCTCGACGAGGAGGAGGCCTCGAAGATGATCGTCAACGGGTTCATCGAGCCGGTCACCAAGGAGCTGCCGATGGAGTACGCGGTCGAGATGAACCGGCTGATCGAGCTGCAGATGGAGGGCTCCATTGGCTGATGCGCCAGCGGCGGCGCCTCAGCATCAGGAACCCGACTGG
>JALZHV010000228.1 GCA_030860625.1 Actinomycetota bacterium | reverse complement strand
CAGCACCTCCTCGGGCTCGTCGATCTCGCGGGTGAGGCCGCGCACCGAGTGGCGCACGGCGACCGAGACCCCGGCCGCGGTGCTGCCCTTGCCGGCGACGTCGCCGACGAGGATCCAGCAGCCGTCCTCGCAGGGGAGGACGTCGTAGAGGTCGCCGCCGACTTCGATCCCTTCGCCCGCCGCTTCGAAGACGACCGAGATGCCGAGCCCCTGGACCTCGGCCGGGCGCGGCGGCCGCAGCCCCCGCTGCAGGCTTTTGGCGACCCGGTCGCGCTCCTGGTAGAGGCGCGCGTTGTCGAGCGCCAGCGCCGCCCGTTCGCCCAGCTCGGTGAGGAACTCGAGGTCGTCGGGGTCGTAGCGGAGGTTGCTGAAGGCGTGGAGGAAGGAGAGGGCGCCGATCGTGCGGCCGCGGGCGATCAGCGGCACGACGGCGGCCGAGTTGTAGCCCGCGTCGTGCATCAGCTTCAGGTGGTCCTCGTTCTGGGAGACTTGGTCGACCACCTCGGGGGACTTCAAGTCGCGCCAGATCATCGGCTGGTTCAGCCGCACCACCTGCGCGACGGGGTGCTCGCCGCTCGGGTCGAGCGGGGTTTCGCGGCGGATCTGCTCCAGCCGCGCCGCCATCTCCGGGTTGGCGCCGGCGACGACGCTGTCGCCGAGCCAGCCGTCGGGGCGGTGGAAGTCGATCAGGCAGATCTCGGCCAGCTCCGGCACCGCCGTGGAGACGATCGTCCGCGCCGTCTCGATCGGGTCGAGCGAGGTGTCGAGGAGGCGGCTGGCGGCGACGAGGAACTCCTGGGCGCGGCGGCGCCGCATCTCGGCGGTGATGTCGCGGGCGACGACCGAGGCGCCGATCAGCCCCCGCAGCGGGCTGCGGATCGGGGAGACGGTCAGCGAGACGGCGATCCGGGCGCCGTCGCGGCGGACCCGTTCGGTCTCGTAGGTTTCCAGCCGTTCGCCGCGCTTGACCCGCTCGAGGATCACTTTCTCCTCGTCTTTGTGGTCGGGCGGGACGATGAAGGAGATGTGGCGGCCGATCGCTTCCTCGGCGCTGTAGCCGTAGAGGCGGGAGGCGGCCGGGTTCCAGGTGGTGACGATTCCGTTCAGGTCCTTGCTCAGGACCGCGTCGTGGGTGCCGCGGACGACCTCGGCGAGGTGCTGGCGGAAGCGCTCGGCTTCGGCGCTCTTCGCCTCCGCCCGGCGGCGGGCGATGAAGGTGCCGAGCTGGTCGGCGAAGCCGGAGAGCAGCGCGATCAGCTCCTCCGACTGGGTGTTGAAGGCGACGGTGTGGAACTCGGCGATGGCGAGGACCCGCTCCGGCGCCCCGATCGGGACCGGGATCGCCAGCGCCGCCTCGAGCCCGAGCTCGGCGGTCACTTCGGCGCGGGGGACGGGGGTCGGGTAGGCCTTGTAGTCGGGGGCGAAGGCGATCTGGCCCGACGCCCAGGCGTCGCCGGGGAGGCCGATCCCTTTCATGAAGTCGATCTCTTTGCTGCGCCGCCAGAGCGGCCGCGCGTCGAGGTCGTGGGTGCTCCAGCCGGCGACCAGCCGCAGCGGCTCCTCGTCGTCGACGACTTCCCAGAGCGCGCCCGCCTCCCAGCGGAGCAGCTCGGCGACGATCTGAAGGAAGCGGGGCGCCACCTGCTCCAGGGAGTCGCCCTCGAGCAGCCGCTCGGCGAGCTCGCGCTGACTCCCTAGGTAGCGCCACAGCTCGAGTTCCTGCGGCTCTCTCATTTCCCCTCCAACCTACCCAACCACGGTTTCAGAACCTTGTCCAGAGGGTAGTGGAGCGCCCGACGGGTTTAGCCATCTGGGAAAAGGCGGGAGACGGACATGTTTCGGTGCGACAACTGTGGAAGCGGATACTCGGCCCAAGCGGCCTCGTCCTGGACCTCCTGCCCGAGGTGCCTGGCGCGGGAGAAGATCCAGGTGCCGCTGACCTTCGAGCTCGGCTGGCAGCGCCAGGGCGCGGCGAACCAGGCTCCCGCCGCGACCGCGAAGAGCTCCACCTCGCAGGCCGCGCTGCGCTAGCGGCCGCTAGCTAGCTCTTCTCGTCCTCGGGGCCGCGCTTCTTCCCCGCCTCGAAGGCGGCCAGCCCGACGACGATCGGGATCCCGGCGGCCTCGCCCAGGCGCTGGGCGCTGCGGGCGTGCACCTCGGCGATCGAGCGGGAGGCGCCCTCCATGATCTTGGCGATCTCCTCCCAGCCGGCCTCGTCGACGGTGATCGGCATCCAGCTCAGGGTGGAGTCGTCGCGGGCGTCGATTGTGCCCGCCTCCAGCGCCGCGGTCGCCGCCTCGACGAAGGTCTCCAGCGCCGCGCTGGTGATCCCGGACCGCACCGCCAGCGGCGCCCGGCGCCAGTCCTGGTGGCCGATGAAGGAGCGGGGGGTGATCCCGAAGAAGTGCTCGACGGCACCGCGCCGCGGCTCGGTGTGGACGAGTTCGAGGCAGCCGCACTTGACCAGCGTGTTCGCGTGGTAGGAGATCACCCCGAGGCTCTCCTCCATCTCCTTGGAGAGTTCGCTGGGGCTGGCGATCCGCCCCTGCAGCGATTCCAGGATCTCC
This sequence comes from Actinomycetota bacterium, assembly GCA_030860625.1. Classification (GTDB taxonomy): domain Bacteria; phylum Actinomycetota; class Thermoleophilia; order Solirubrobacterales; family 70-9; genus VAYN01. Next base: position 1,126 of record JALZHV010000228.1, on the reverse strand, counting down.
ACCCGAATCGGATGGGAGAGCGCCTTGACCAGTTCCTGGTCGATCCGAGCGTCTTTGTTCTCTGCCACTCCAGCCCCTTCCAATCGCTTTCGTTTTATTCGACTGGATTCCGACTGGAAAACTGCCTTATCTGGACACTCTGGCCAACCCCACTATTTGGGCTTTCGGCCAGAAATACCTGAAATTACGCGGGTATTGAGGGGTTACTCACCAGTTAATTGGCGAGAGCGTCCAATGAACTGCGGTCGATCTTCAAGTCGCGGATCGATTCCACGACCTGCTCGGCGCCGGCCTCGCGCAGCTCTTCTTCGGAGAAGCCGCCGGTGAGGACGGCGAGGGTGGGGATGCCCGCCCGCTTCGCCGCCTCCACGTCCCAGACCGAGTCACCGACCATCACCGAGGGCTCGTCGCCCTCGGCCCTCTCGAGCGCGGCCAGGATCAGGTCCGGCTCGGGCTTGGTGCTTTCGACGTCGGCCGAGGTGGTCCAGCCGTCGACCAGCTCGCGGGCGTCGAGCAGGTCGAGGTAGTGGTCGACCTCCTCCTGCTTGGCGGAGCTGGCGAGGATCACGGTCGAGCCTTCGTCCTTCAGCTTCTCGATCAGCTCGCGGGCGCCCTCCATCGGCTCGACTTCGCCGATCAGCTCCTGGTAGGCCTCGGCCTCGGTCTCGCGGATCGCGTCCCCGTCCGCCGCCGCGGCCTCCTCGCCGATCAGGGAGTCGAGGATCTGGTCGCCGCCCATGCCGATGTGGCGGTGGACCTTCCACATCTGCACCCGGTGGCCGTGGGCGTGCAGGGCCCGGTGCCAGGCGAGGGCGTGGTGGTAGTTGGTGTCGACGAGGGTCCCGTCGACGTCGAGGATTGCGTTCAACCGCATAAAGGGCGTGCCCTCTCGGGTAGGAGACGAGGGACCGCTACCCCTCGCCGCGGGCGACGTAAACGAAAGGCGACATGTGAAGGACGTGCGGATCGGCTGTTCGGGTTGGAGCTACGACTCCTGGCGGCACGGGATCTACAAGGGCGTTCCGCAGGCCCGCTGGCTCGAGCGCTACGCCGAGATCTTCGACACCGTCGAGGTCAACAACACCTTCTACCGGCTGGTCAAGCGCGAGGTCGTCGAAGGCTGGGT
>JALZHV010000227.1 GCA_030860625.1 Actinomycetota bacterium | reverse complement strand
GGGCGGCTTCGTATTCGGCCCGCAGGGCGGCCGCCGGTTCGCCCGCGTCGAGGGCCGTGCGGTAGGCCTCGCGGCGGAGCTCCAAGGCGCGGGTAGCCGCGCGGCGGTCGCTGCGAGCCTGGCCGATCCCGCGGATCGCACGCCGGTGCTCGTCGAGCGCCGCGTATTCCGCCGGGCCGAGCAGCCGCTGGTCCGACACGTAGGCGGTCGAGTCGACCTTGGCGACCTCGTCCAACTTCTCGTAGGCCCAGATCGCCCCGATCGCGATGAAGACGGCGAGGACGAAGGCGAGGAGCTTCTCGCTGCCGGTCGTCTCGATCTCCCCGCCCCCCACCCGGGCGTTTGCCGGCCGGGGCCGGCTCTTGCTCTCACTCATCGTTCTCTCCTTTTTTCTCGCCGTGAGGCGGGTTCGTCCTCGGCCGAAGCTCGACCACCAGCTCGCAGTCGAGAGCCGCGGCGATGCGGGCGAGGGTGTCGATCCGAGGCGGCCTCGCCCCCCGCTCCAACCGCGCGATCGCCGACTGCGTCGTCCCGCAGAGCTCGGCCAGTTCGCGCTGGGAGATCCCCCACGCCTTCCGCCGCTCCGCGACCTGCTCGGCGATTAAGCCGAACAGCTCCCGATCGTCCGGGTCGGCCCCGCCACGCACGGCCTCGCGCAGCGACGCCAGCCGAGTCGATGATTTGGGTCGATGCTTCGTCATAGCAACCTTGCTATGTATAGCAGGATTGCTATGTGATGCCTAGGCGTCGCTCGCTAGCGGCTCCGGTAGAGGCGGGTCGTGAGCGGGGCGAAGATCGCGGTCAGGGCGGCGGCGACGGCGAGCACGATTGCGATGTCGCCGGCCGCGGCGTTGCCCTCCATCAGCCCCCGCGATGCGGTCGCGAGGATCGAGATCGGGTTGATTTCGACGAACGCCTCGAGCGCGCTCGGCAGCGTCTCCGGTTCGACGAAGACGTTGCTGAGGAAGGTGAGCGGGAAGATGCCCATGAAGCCGGCGTTCATCACCGCGTTCGGCGAGCGCAGCAGCAGCCCCAGCGTGGTGAAGACCCAGGAGAGGCCGAAGGCGAAGACGATCACCAGGGCCAGTGCGGCGGCGACGCCGACCGGGCCGGCGCTCGGCCGGAAGCCGAGGATCAGGCCGAGGGCGACGATCACCAGGCCGGCGACCAGGTAGCGCACGGTGTCGCCGAGCAGGGCGCCGACCAGCGGCGCCGGCCGCCAGATCGGCAGCGAGCGGAAGCGGTCGACGATCCCTTTGGTCAGGTCGGTGTTGATCGAGATCCCCGAGTAGACGGTGGTGAAGAGCACCGACATCACGAGGATCCCGGGGAGGATGTAGTCGCGGTACTCGCCGGTCGAGCCGGCGATCGCGCCGCCGAAGAGGTAGGTGAACATGAGCACGAACATCACCGGCGTGATCGTCACGTCGAGCAGCTGCTCGGGCACGTGTTTGACCTTCAGCATCCCGCGCCAGGCGAAGGCGAGGGCGGCCGCGAAGGCGCTGGCCCGTGGCGGGCGCGGGGTCGAGGTGAGGACGCGGCGCACCGCCTGCGCCTCGACCTGCGGCCCGGAACGCTCCGGGGTCGGAGAGGCCGTGCTCACGAGACCCGCTCCTCGGCGGCGTCGCCCTCCTCGGCCGCGTGCCCGGTCAGCGCCAGGAAGACCTCGTCGAGGCTCGGCTGGCCGAGCGAGAACGCCGCCACGCCCACCCCCGAGCGGGCCAGCGCGGCGACCGCCTCCGCCGCGCGCTCGCTGTCGGAGCAGGGGCTGCTGAGCAGGGTCGGGTCGGGCTCGAGGTGGACCGAGCCGAGCTCGCGGCCCAGCAGGCGCTCCGCCTCCGGGCGCTGGTCGGGGTCGAGCAGCCGCACCTCCAGGGCGCCGGAGCCGACCGAGGCCTTGAGCTGGCCGGGGGTCCCCTCGGCGATCACCCGGCCGCTGTCGATCACCGCGATCCCCTCGGCGAGCTGGTCGGCCTCCTCGAGGTACTGGGTGCAGAGCAGGATCGTCGCCCCCTCGTCGGCCAGCGCCCGGATGATGTCCCAGACGAGGTTGCGGGAGCGCGGATCGAGTCCGGTGGTCGGCTCGTCGAGGAACATCAGCTCGGGGGTGACGACGATGCTCGCGGCGATGTCGAGCCGGCGCCGCATCCCGCCCGAGTAGTTCTTGACCAGCCGCCCCGCCGCCTCCTCGAGGCCGAACGCCTCCAGCAGCTCGTCGGCCCGCGCCTTCGCCGCCGCCCGCTTCAGACCCAGCAGGCGGCCGATCAGGACCAGGTTCTCCCAGCCCGTGAGGTCGTCGTCGACCGAGGCGAGCTGGCCGGTGAGGCTGATCAGCCCGCGCACCTCGTCGGCTTCGGCGACCACGTCGTGCCCGAGCACCCGCGCCGAGCCGCCGTCGGGGCGCAGCAGCGTGGCCAGGATCCGGATCGTCGTCGTCTTGCCGGCGCCGTTGGGGCCGAGCACGCCGTAGACGGAGCCCCGCCGGACGCCGAGGTCGACGCCGTCGACCGCCCGCACCTCGCCGAAGGTCTTGACGAGGGCGTTGGCTTCGATGGCGAGGGTTGACTGGGTTGACTGGACCGCCACGCCCCCACTCTAGATCGACCGCGGGCCGTTGCGCCGGCTCATCGCCCAGGCGAAGGCGCCGCCGGTGAAGAGCATGAAGGTGGCGTAGACGGCGGCGGGGACCGCGACCTCCTCGCTGAGGGTGGCGCCGACGGCGATCGCCAGGGCCGAGTTGTGGATGCCGAGCTCGAGCGCGATCGCGGTGGCCTGGCGATCGCCGAGCCGGGCCAGCTTCGAGATCGAGAAGCTGGCGGTCATCGCCACGACGTTGAGCGCGAGCGCGGCGGCGCCGACCTCGACGAGGTTCTCCGCGACCGTGTCGTACTCGCTGGCGATCGCGCCAAGGACGACGACGGCGAAGACCGCGAGCGCGATCCGCCGCACCCGCGGGTAGATGACCTCGACCCACGCCGGGTTGCGGCGCCGCATCTCCATCCCGATGGCCACCGGCACGATCGTGATCGCGAAGACCCGGGCGACGATGCCGAGCATGCCGACGTCGCCGACCTCGACGGCGCCGAAGTGGTCGGCCGAGAGCGCGATGAAGAGCGGCACCGTGACCATCGCGCCGACGCTGCTGATCGCCGTCATCGTCACCGAGAGCGCCGTGTCGCCGCGCGACAGGTGCGTCAGCATGTTGGCCATCATCCCGCCGGGCGAGGCCCCGAGCAGGACCAAGCCGACCGCCAGCTCCGGCGCGAGGCCGAACAGCTCCGCCATCGCCAGCGCCAGGAACGGCGAGATCAGGGCCAGGTTGAGCATCCCGATCGCCACCCCCCGCGGCGCCACCAGCACCCGCCGGAAGTCCTCCCGGGTCAGGGTCAGCCCGAGACTGAACATGATCACCGCGATCGCGGCCGGCAGCAGGATCGAGACTAGGAGCGGGCTGTCCACAGGGGAGGCATCTTCTCGCCTCCTACCGCGGCCCGTCGGTGTGGACGAACAGGACCGGGTGGGCGAGGCGCCCCTCGGCGCGCAGCGCCAGCAGGCCGGCCATCGCCTTCGCGGTGTAGACGGGGTCGAGGGAGAGACCCTCCGCGGCGGCGGAGCCGGCGGCGCGGGCGGCGGCTTCGGTGGGATGCTCGGCGGCGGCGGGGCGCGGCTCGGCTGCGGCGGCATCGCCATCCTGCTCGTCCTGAGCC
>JALZHV010000226.1 GCA_030860625.1 Actinomycetota bacterium | reverse complement strand
CCTCGGAGCCCTCGGCGGCGCGGGCGGCGGCGATCAGCTCGCCGGCGCTGCGGTAGCGGTCGGCGGGGTCTTTCGCCACCGCGCGGCGGATCGTCTCGTCTATTCCCACGGGAAGCTCCGGCTCGGTTTCCGCTTCCCCGCGCTGGAAGGGCCCGATCCCGGTCAGGGCCTCGTAGAGGACGCAGCCGAGCGAGTAGACGTCGGCGGCCGGGCCGACCGAGTTCCCCCGCCACTGCTCCGGCGGCATGTAGTGGACGGTGCCGACGACCGAGGCGCTGCTCGTGGCGCCGCTCTCGTCGAGGGCCTTGGCGAGGCCGAAGTCCGAGAGGTAGGCGCGGTCGCCCTCGACGAGGATGTTGTGCGGCTTGATGTCGCGGTGGACGATCCCGGCGGCGTGGGCGGCGTCGAGCGCGTCGGCGATCTGGCCGAGCAGGTCGAGGGCGCGGTGCGGCGGCAGCGGCCCGTCGCGGTCGATCAGCCTGCGCAGGTCCCCGCCCTTGACCAGCCGCATCGCCACGATCAGCTCGCCGTCGACCTCGCGCGAGTCGTAGACCGGGACCACGGCGGGGTGGTCTAGCCGAGCGGCGAGGCGGGACTCGCGCAGGAAGCGCTCGCGAAAGCCGCGGCGGTCGGCCAGCTCGCGGGCGATCACCTTCAGCGCCACCGGCCGGTCGAGGCCGAGGTGCGTCGCTTCGTAGACGACGCCCATGCCACCGCGGGCGATCAGCGCCTCGATGCGGTAGCCGGCGACCTCGGAGCCGATGGAAAAGTCCCCCACCCGGCGTTTATATAGCCGAAAGGGCGGCTTCCTCCCTGATCGCGGGAGAAAGCCGCCCAATCGGCCCTCGGTGTCGGTTGGCTTACCGGCGCTGTGGCGTCGGCTGCCAGTCGATCACCGTGCCGAGGAGCGTGCCTTCCCCTTCGGAGAAGTCGTAGCCCTCGGCAAGCTGGGACTGACGGCGGGTCTCGACGTTGATCGAGACGAGCCGCTGCTGGTCTTCGACCGAGACGAACGCCGCGACGCGCTTGCCGTCGGAGGAGAAGACCGAGGTCGTCTTCGACTGATCGGGCAGGACGCTCAGCTTGCGCGCTTTGGTGCGCCCGATCTTCTTCGCCCAGAGGCCCTGCTCGCGGCGGAAGATCAGCATCTTGCCGTCCGGCGAGACGTCTTCGACGTAGGCGGAGCCGACGCCGGCGACCTGCTCTTTGAGTTTGGTGCCGTTGCGGCGCATCGTGTAGATGTCGGCGTAGGCGGCCGGGCCCGGGGTGCTCTCACCGCGGCTGAAGACGATGCCGGCGGCGAAGTAGCGGGGGGCGAACTCGTCGATGACCCCCGTCCGGGTCAGGCGGGCGAGGCCGGAGCCGGTCGGTTTGATCGAGTAGATGTCGTTGTTGACTTCGGCGCCGACGGCGGTGGCGCGAACGAAGGTGATCGCTTTGCCGTCGGGGGCGAAGGTGGCTTCGCGGTCGTTGCCGCCGCTGGTCAGCGCCCGCAGGCCGCCGCCGGTGGCGCCGACGGTGTAGAGGCTGGCGGGGCCTTCACCGGTGGCCCGCCGCTCGAACACCACGTAGCGCCCGTTCGGCGAGACCTTCGGCACCGAGTCGACCTCGGGTCCGCTGGTCAGCTGCCGCTGGCCGGAGCCGTCGGGGCGGATCGAGTAGATGTCGCCGCCGCGGGCGAAGGCGATCGTGCGGCCGTCCGGCGAGAAGTTCGGTTCCGCGTCGGTCGGGTCTTCGGTCAGCTGGTTGAGCCGCCCGTCCTTGACGGCGAACAGCCCGCCTTTGGCGACGCCTTCGACCGTCGAGGATTTGGAAAAGACGACAGCGGCCGAGTTGGTCGCCGCCGAGGCCACCCCCGGCAGGGCGAGGGCGAGAAGTGCGGTAAGCGCGATCAGGGTCTTCTTGAACATCGTTTGCTCCTTTCCGAGCAGTCGGTGATTCCTTGCACCGAATGCTCGGCCCCAGAGCCGTGCTGACCAATGACACCCGCTGCACCCACCGGGCCACGAATGGCTCGGGTCGGGACAGCTGGTGGGCTAGGGGTGGGATGCCCTCTCACGAAGACCGTCGCGCAGCTGAAACGCCCCAGGCGCTTCGAGGCGTGGTCTCAGGAGCCTTCGTGAGAGGGCATCCCACCCCTCTTCGCCCGCCGTCCCCACTAGCCGTTCCTGGCACGGTGGATGGGACCAGGTGCCCTTCCCCGGAGGCTCCTGAGACCACGTTGGCGCCCAAGGGGCGGATCAGCTGCGCGACGGTCTCCGGGGAAGGGCACCTGGTCCCCCCGCCGATACCGCTGAAGACGGTTCAGCGGGGGCGGTCGAGGCCTAGTTCGATCACGCGGGCGGCGATTTGGCGGGGGCGGTCGCGGCCGGCGTCGCCGGAGATGTTGAGCTTGGCGGCTAGGGCGTCGAGGCGACGTTGGGCGGTGCGCTCTGAGACGTGGAGCTCGGCGGCTATCTCGGCGCGGGTGGCGGGACGGCCGGCGAAGGCACCCTCGTTGCGGTAGGGGGCGACGAGGGCGGAGGCGGTCGCGCGCTCCTCCTCGTTGAGGGCGACGGTGGGCTCGCTGGCGGCGACGGTGGCGCCGGGCGGGGTGATCGAGCCGGTCTTCACTTCGAGCCGGTAGCTGCCGACGATCAGCGTGTCGCCGTCGCGCAGGCGGCGCGGGCGGTCGAGGGGCTCGCCGTTGAGGGCGGTGCCGTTGCGGCTGTCGAGGTCGGTCGCCATCAGCACCTCTCCCCGCCGCTCGATCTCCAGGTGGTTCCAGGAGACCGCCTCGTCCTCGAGCCGCACGTCGGCCTCAGGCGAACGCCCGACCACGGTCCGCTCCTCGGTCAGCGCGACCGAGTGCGGCGCCTCACCGCTCGCTGAAATCCAGAGACGAGGGTCCAACCCCCGCTGCTCCTAGTAGCGGTAGTGGTCCGGCTTGAAGGGGCCCTCGACCGGGATGCCGAGGTAGGCGGCCTGGTCAGGCGTCAACTCGGTCAGCTTGACGCCGAGCGCGTCGAGGTGCAGGCGGGCGACCTTCTCGTCGAGGTGCTTGGGCAGCACGTAGACCGCCGGCGTGCCGGCGTATTTGTCGTCGCGCTTGTTGAAGAGCTCGATCTGGGCGATCACCTGGTTGGTGAACGAGTTCGACATCACGAAGCTCGGGTGCCCGGTCGCGTTGCCGAGGTTGAGCAGCCGGCCTTCGGAGAGGACGATGATCGACTGGCCGTCGCCGAAGCTCCACTCGTCGACCTGCGGCTTGATCGTGATCCGCTCGGCCCCGGAGCCTTCCAGCGCCGCCATTTCGATCTCGTTGTCGAAGTGGCCGATGTTGCCGACGATCGCGTTGTGCTTCATCCGCTTCATGTGGTCGAGCGTGATGATGTCCTTGTTGCCGGTGGCGGTGACGAAGATGTCGGCGTACTCGACGACTTCGTCGAGCGTCCGCACCTCGTAGCCCTCCATCGCCGCCTGCAGCGCGCAGATCGGGTCGATCTCGGTGACGATCACCCGCGCGCCCTGGCCGCGCAGCGAGTCCGCGCATCCCTTGCCGACGTCGCCGTAGCCGCAGACGACCGCGACCTTGCCGCCGATCATCACGTCGGTGGCGCGGTTGATCCCGTCGACCAGCGAGTGGCGGCAGCCGTAGAGGTTGTCGAACTTCGACTTGGTGACCGAGTCGTTGACGTTGATTGCCGGGAAGAGCAGGTCGCCGGTCTCGGCCAGCTGGTAG
>JALZHV010000225.1 GCA_030860625.1 Actinomycetota bacterium | reverse complement strand
CTCCGGCGCCCCCTCGGCCGCGCCCAGCGCCGGCGCCCTCACCCTGGTCTCGGCCCAGACGACCCCGCGCAAGTCCTATTACTTCGGGTACCGCTACCCGCGCCTCAGCTACACGCTCGGCAGCAGCCAGCCCGCCAACGACATCCGCATCGACGTCGTCGACGCGGCCGGCGCGATCGTCAAGACCTTCTACCGCGAGGACGTCGCCCCCGCCGTCGAAAGCAAAGTCCGCTGGGACGGCAGCACCAACGAAGGCCGCCCGGCGCGCAACGGCCGCTACAGCTTCCGGATCAGCCCCCAGGGCCCGACCGCGCCGGCCGCCCGCAAGGCGACCCGCTCGACCACCCTCAGCCTCGCCTTCGCCTTCTACGGCTACGCCTTCCCGATCCTCGGCGCCCACGACTACGGCTCCAGCGGCTCGGTCTTCGGCGCCGGCCGCTCCGGCCACACCCATCAGGGCCAGGACGTGATGGCCGCCTGCGGCACCCCCCTCGTCGCCGCCCGCGGCGGCCGCGTGCAGATGTCGACCTGGGACGACGCGGCCGGCAACTACGTCGTCATCGACGGCAAGGGCACGCCCTACGACTTCATGTATGCCCATCTGGCCGAACCCTCGCCGCTGAGGGAGGGCGAGCTGGTCCGTACCGGCCAGCCGATCGGCGTCGTCGGCACCACCGGCTCCTCCTCGGGCTGCCACCTCCACTTCGAGATGTGGGGCGCGCCCGGCTGGTACGAGGGCGGCTCCCCCTTCGACCCGCTGGCGTACCTGCAGAAGTGGGACCGCTACAGCTGAGCCGCTGAAGCGTCCCCTGGACTCCTTGTCTCGTCGCGGCGACATCCGCGACTTCTAGAAGAAGCTCCGAGCCTATTGCGGAAACCGCGTGTTCTGGAATGGCACGGCTGAATGCTTTATACATATTGACTGCGGCGAACAGCGCCGTACCAAAACCAGTCACAGTCAAGGAGCTCCCCATGAATGAAGATCGCCCAGAAGTAATCGACCAACGGCTAGTCAGAGCCCTCTCCCACCCGGTGCGGATCCAGATCCTCGAGATCCTCACCGAACGGGTCGCCAGCCCCAACATGCTGGCCGCCGAGCTCGACACAGGCCTCAGCCACGTCGCCTACCACACCCGCGCCCTGGATCGCTGCGGCTGCTTGGAGCTGGTGGACACCGCGCAGCGCCGCGGCGCCACCGAGCATTTCTACAAGGCCAAGCCGCACGCGTTCATCGGCAACCAGATGTGGCGCAGCGTGCCTCCCACCCTGCGGCAAGGAGTCACCGCCGCCTCGATGCAGACCTTCTTCGACAAGGCGGTCGGCGCACTCCAGGCCGGCAGCATCGACGGCCGCGAGGACACCACCTTCAGCTGGATGCCGCTGCAGCTGGACGAGAAGGGCTGGCGGGAAGTGACGGAAATCCTCGGCGAAGCGACCGACCGGGTCCTGGAGGCGCAGGAGAGGTGCAAACGGCGGGCCGAGAAGTCGCGCCAGGACGGGCGGACGATCTCCGCCGTCGTCGCCCTGGCCAACTTCGAGACCGGAGGCCCGGAGCCCGAGCAGCCGCCTAGCTGAAGATAGGCGGCGTCACTCCCACTCGATCGTCGCCGGGGGCTTTGAGGAAATGTCGAGCGCGACGCGGTTGACGTCGCGGATCTCGTTGATGATGCGGTTGGAGACGCGCTCCAGCAGGTCGTAGGGGAGCCGTGCCCAGTCCGCCGTCATCGCGTCCTCGGAGGTGACCGCCCGGATGACGATCGGGTAGGCGTAGGTGCGTCCGTCCCCCTGGACGCCCACCGAGCGCACTACCGGCAGCACGCAGAACGACTGCCAGAGCTGCCGGTAGAGCTCGGCCGCGCGGATCTCCTCCTGGAGGATCGCGTCGGCGGCGCGGAGGATGTCCAGCCGCTCTTTGGTCACCTCGCCGCCGACGATCCTGATCCCCAGGCCCGGCCCGGGGAAGGGCTGGCGCCAGACCATCCGCTCCGGCAGCCCCAGCTCGGCGCCGACGGCGCGGACCTCGTCCTTGAACAGCATCCGCAGCGGCTCGACCAGCTCGAACTCGAGGTCGTCGGGAAGGCCGCCGACGTTGTGGTGGGACTTGATCGTCGCCGCGTGGTCGGAGCCGCCCGACTCGATCACGTCGGAGTAGAGCGTGCCCTGGACCAGGTAGCTGACGTCCTCGAGCTTCGCCGCCTCCTCCTCGAAGACGCGGATGAACTCGGCGCCGATGATCTTGCGCTTGCGCTCGGGGTCGTCGACCCCGGCGAGTTTCGCCAGGAAGCGCTCTTCGGCCTCGACGTGGACGAGCGGGATCCCGAACTGGCTGAAGGCCTCGACCACCTGCTCGGCCTCGTTCATCCGCATCAGCCCGTGGTCGACGAAGACGCAGGTGAGCTGCTCGCCGATCGCTTTGTGGACGAGCAGGGCGGCGACCGAGGAGTCGACGCCGCCGGAGAGGCCGCAGATCACCTTCCCGTCGCCGACCTGGGCGCGGATCTTCTCGACCTGCTCGGCGATCACCGACTGCGGCGACCACTCCTCGCGGCAGCCGGCGACGTCGCGCAGGAAGCGGGTGAGGATCTCGGTCCCGTAGGGAGTGTGGACGACCTCGGGGTGGAACTGGATCCCGTAGAGGCCGCGGTCGGGCAGCTCGTAGGCGGCCACCGGGGAGCTCGGGCTGGAAGCCAGGGCGGTGAAGCCCTCCGGCGCCTCGAAGACGGCGTCGCGGTGGCTCATCCAGCAGCTCTGCTCCTCCGGCAGCCCGCCCATCAGGCGGCCGCCGCCCTCGCGCAGGACCAGCTCGGTGCGGCCGAACTCGCCGGTCTCGGCCGACTCGACCCGGCCGCCGAGCGCCAGGGCCATCGCCTGCATCCCGTAACAGATGCCCAGGGTCGGAACGTCCAGATCCAGCAGCTGGGTCGGGAACTTCGGCGCTTCCGGCTCGTAGACCGAGGCGGGGCCCCCCGAGAGGACGATCCCCTTCGGTTTCCGCTCCCGGATCTTCTCCAGCGACGTGTTCGCCGGCAGCATCTCGGCGAACACCCCGCATTCGCGGATCCGCCTCGCGATCAGCTGCGAGTACTGGCCGCCGAAGTCGAGGACGAGGACCTCCTCGACCGCGCGCGCCTCCTCGGCAAGCGGCTCACCAGGGTCGACGATCGGATCGTCGCCGACCCTGGCGGCTACCTGCTCAGTCATCCGAGACAGCGACTCCCGTCGAGACGGCGGCGCGGCCGTTGGAGCCCATCCCGACCTGCTGCTCGGTCTGCAGCTTCTTGCCCTCGCTCATCAGCGCCGGCGCGACCATCACCTCGGCCCGCTGGAAGGAGCGGATGTCCTCGTAGCCGCAGGTGGCCATCGAGGTTTTCAGCGCCCCCATCAGGTTGAAGGTGCCGTCGTTCTCCTGGGCGGGGCCGAGGAGGATCTCTTCCATCGTCCCGTCCTGCTTGGTCGAGACGCGGGTGCCGCGCGGCAGCGAGGGATGGAAGGTCGCCATCCCCCAGTGGAAGCCGCGACCGGGCGCCTCCTTGGCCCGCGCCAGCGGCGAGCCGATCATCACCGAGTCGGCCCCGCAGGCGATCGCCTTGGAGACGTCGCCGCCGGTCCGCATGCCGCCGTCGGCGATCACGTTGACGTACTCGCCGGTCTCCAGCATGTGCTGGGCGCGGGCGGCCGCGACGTCGGCGATCGCCGTCGCCTGCGGGACGCCGATCCCGAGCAC
>JALZHV010000224.1 GCA_030860625.1 Actinomycetota bacterium | reverse complement strand
GCGTGACTACGTCCTCGAGCACCTCGGCGACGACGCCGCGGTGCTGGTGGTCGACGAGACCGGATTCCTGAAGAAGGGCACCAAGTCCGCCGGGGTGGCCCGGCAGTACTCCGGCACCGCCGGGCGGATCGAGAACTGCCAGATCGGGGTGTTCCTCGCCTACGCGACGCGGCGCGGCCACGCCTTCCTCGACCGCGAGCTGTACCTGCCGGAGGGGTGGGCGGCGGACGCGGCGCGGCGGGCCGAAGCGGGGGTGCCCGAGGATGTGGCGTTCCGGACCAAGCCCGAGCTGGCGCGGGCGATGCTGGCGCGGGCGCTGGCGCAGCGGCCCTCGGTCCTGCTGCTCGACGAGCCGACCTCGGCCCTCGACCACGCCGCCCGCGACAAGATCGAGGCGACGCTGGCGGACCTGCGGCGGGAGCTCGAGATCTCGATCGTCCTCGTCAGCCACGACCCCGAGCAGGCACGCCGGCTCGGCGATCGGACCCTGGAGATGTCGCTGTGAGCACCTCGATCCAGGTCGAGCTCTGGCAGGTCGGCGCCTCGCTGGCGCTGGTCGCGCTGGCGGCGGCGATCTCGCTCTGGCAGCGGGCCGACCTCGAGCGCGACATCGTCGTCGCCACCGCCCGCTCGATCGTCCAGCTGACCCTGGTCGGCTACGCGATCAAGCTGATCTTCGACGCCGACTCGATCTGGCTGGTGCTGGTGCTGCTGGCGACGATGGTCCTCTTCGGCGCGATCACCGCCCGCCACCGCGCCGCCAAGGTCCCCGGCTCCTTCAGGCCGCTGCTGATCGCCTTGACGCTGGCGGGCGCCGGCACCCTCGGCCTCGTCGTCGCGCTCGGGATCTTCGAGCCGACGCCGCGCTACCTGGTCCCGGTCGGCGGCATGGTGATCGGCAACGCGATGACCGCCTCCGCCGTGGCCCTCAACCGCCTCGGCGACGAGATGGCCGACGCGCGGGCGCGGATCGAGGCGACGCTGGCGCTCGGCGCCACCCCCCGCGAAGCCGCCGCCCCGACCGTCCGCCGCGCCCTGCGCTCGGGGATGATCGCCCTCATCGACTCGACCAAGACCACCGGCCTGATCTTCTTTCCCGGCACGATGGTCGGCATGCTCCTCGCCGGCGCCAGCCCTACCGACGCCGTCCGCCTGCAGCTGATCCTCCTCTACGTCCTCCTCGGCAGCGTCGCCATCTCCGCCCTCGTCGCCACCGCCCTCGCCTACCGCAACTTCTTCACCCCCGCGGCGCAGCTGCGCGAGCCGGGCGCGGAGGCATCGCCGTCCGCGCCCGCGTAGGCTCCCGGCGCATGGCGAAGCCGATCATCTTCAGCGGCATCCAGCCGACCGGGCGCAAGCACCTCGGCAACTACATCGGGGCGATCCGCCAGTACGTCGAGGGGCAGGATCGGGGCGAGCCGGCGATCTTCTGCATCGTCGACCTGCACGCGATCTCGGTCGCCTACGACCCGGTCGAGCTGCGCGAACGGCTCTACGACACGACCGCGATCCTGCTCGCCGCCGGCCTCGACCCGGAGCGCTGCGTCCTCTTCCGCCAGTCCGACGTGCGCGAGCACAGCGAGCTGACCTGGCTGCTCTCGTCGGTCACCTCCCACGGCGACCTCAACCGCATGCACCAGTTCAAGGAAAAGGCCGGGAAGGAGCGCGAGCTCGCCTCCGCGGCGCTCTTCTACTACCCGGTGTTGATGGCCGCCGACGTGCTCGCCTACCGGGCCACCGAGGTGCCGGTCGGCGACGACCAGCGCCAGCACGTCGAGCTGATGCGGGAGATCGCCCGCCGCTTCAACGCCCGCTTCGGCGAGGCGCTGGTGGTGCCGGAGCTGCGGATCCCCGAGGTCGGCGCCCGGATCATGGACCTGCAGGAGCCGGAGCGGAAGATGTCGACCACCGGCGGCACCGAGCAGGGGACCGTGCTGGTCCTCGACGAGCCGAAGGCGATCCGCAAGAAGTTCGGCAGCGCCGTTACCGACTCCGGCCGCGAGATTGTCCGCAGCCCCGAGAAGCCCGGGATCACCAACCTGATCGACATCCTCGCCGTCGCCCGCGGCGCCGACCAGGCACAGGTCGAAAGCGAGTTCGAGGGTTCCGGCTACGGCGACTTCAAGAAGGCCGTCGCCGAGGCGGTGGTCGAGTACCTCGCGCCGATGCAGGAGCGCTACGCGGAGTTGCGCGGCGACGAGGCGGAGCTCGACCGCATCCTCGGGATCGGCGCCGAGAAGGCGCGGGCGATCGCCGCCCCGGTCGTCGCCGACGTGCGCGAGCGCATGGGCTTCGGCTCCGCTTAAGCCGGAATCCCCCAAATAGCCGGGAAATGGCACCCGGCTCGTCCCGGCGCGCCTCTAGTCTGGGATCAGTGGCTGTCGCCGACCTCGACCTCGATCTAGACCTCGACGTCTTCGCCGGGCCGTTCGACCTGCTGATGGCGGTCGTCCTGCGCGAGGAGGTCAGCCTCCTCGACCTGCAGCTGGGCGAGGTCGTCGTCGCCTACGTCGAGCACCTCGAAGAGGAGGGCGAGCTGGAGCTGGAGGTGGCGACCGAGTTCCTTGTCCTGATCGCCGCCCTGCTGGAGCTGAAGTCGCGGCTGATGCTGCCCAGCCCCGAGGAAGACCTGGATGAGGTGAAGCCCGAGGAGGCGGCCGAGGAGCTGCTGGCGCGGATGCTCGAGTACCGGCGCTACCGCGACGCCTCGGTCGAGCTGGCCGAGCGCTTCGAGTCCCAGCGCGGCTACCTCTACCGCTCGGCGCCGCTGCCGCCGGAGCTGCGGCGGGTCGCCGTCGAGGCCGCCACCGCCGTCTACGACCCCGACCAGCTCGGCGCCGCCCTCGGCGACCTGCTGACCGAGCCGCCGGAAGTCGACATCAGCCACATCCGCCCGACCGTCTCCCTGGAACGGCGGCTGCGGGCGGTGCGTGACGTGCTGCTGCGCCGCAAGGACTTCGATTTCGACGAGGAGTTCGGCTCCGAGGACCGGCTGACCCAGGCCGTCACCGTCTTCGCGATGCTCGAGCTCTACCGCAAGGGCGAGGTGACCTGGGAGCAGGACGAGTGCTTCGGCCCGATCCGGGTGCGCAAGACCGCACCGCCGGCCGCGGGGGCGCAGGGGGCTGCGGGGGCGGGCGCGTGAGCGACCTCTCCCGCACCGTCGAGGCACTGCTCTTCCTCTCGCCGCAGCCGGTCTCGACCAAGGACCTCGCCGAGGCGACCGAGGCGACCGAGGGCCAGGTCGAAGAGGCGATCGGGCTGCTGCGCGAGGACCTCGCCGAGGGCAAGCGCGGCGTCGTCCTGCGCGAGGTCTCCGGCGGCTTCAGCCTCGCCAGCGACCCCGCCAGCGAGGACGCGGCGCGGCGCCTGCTGGCGAAGCCGCGGACCCCGCCGCTGACCCAGGCCCAGGCGGAGACGCTGGCGATCGTCGCCTACCTGCAGCCGGTGACGCGCCCGGAGATCGCCCGCATCCGTGGCGTCACCTCCGAGTCGGCGGTGACCAGCCTCGCCGAGCGCGGCCTGATCGAGGAGGCCGGCCGCTCCCAGTTCGGCGCCGCGATCTTCAAGACCTCGGAGCTGTTCGAGCGTCTCTTCGGCCTCAGCGGGCTCGACCAGCTGCCGGATCCGTCGAAGTTCGACCCCAGTCCGGAGGACGAGCGGGAGTTGCGCGAGCGGCTCTTGAAGGCGGGGGAACAGCGGGCAGAGCCGTGACGGGGGAGGGC
>JALZHV010000223.1 GCA_030860625.1 Actinomycetota bacterium | reverse complement strand
ATAGGCGAGATGTGTCCGGGGAGGCTCCCCCCAGTTCCTACAACCTCTTCTGGATCAGGCGGTTGACCTCGCCGCCATCGGCCCGCCCTTTGGTCTCGCGCATGACGGCGCCGACGATGGCGCCGATCGCCTTGGGGTTGCCGGCGCGGATCTTCTCGACGGCGTCGGCGTTGTCGGCCATCGCTTTCTCGACTATCGCCTCCAGCTCGCCGGAGTCGGACATTTGGGCGAGGCCCTCGCGCTCGACGATGGGCTCGGGGTCTCCCCCCTCCACCACCATCGCGGCCAGGACCTTCTTGCCGCTGCCGTGGGAAATTTTCTTTTCCTGAACCAGTTCGATGAGAGCGGCCAGGGATCTGGGCGTGACTTTCCCTTTTTCAGGGTCAACTTCGGCCTGTCGAAGCGCCGCGGCAAGCTCCCCGGTGACCCAATTCGCCACTGGTATTGCTCCGGCATCGCCTGCGGCCAACGTCTGCTCGAAGAAGTCCGCCTTCCACCGATCGGTAGCCAGCGTCAGCGCGACATCATCCGCTAGTCCCAGCACGCTCGTGTAGCGCTCGATCCGCGCCGCGGGCAGCTCCGGCAATGCCTCGCGCGCTTCGCGCAGCATCTCCTCGGTCGGCACCAGCGGCACCAGGTCGGGCTCGGGGAAGTAGCGGTAGTCGTGCGCTTCCTCCTTCGAGCGCAGCGGCGTCAGGGTGCCGCTGGCGGGGTCGAAGTGGAGCGTCTCCTGGGTCACGGTGCCGCCGGATTCGACCAGGTTGCGCTGGCGCTCCAGCTCGGCTTCGATTCCGCGCTGGAGGAAGCGGAAGCTGTTCATGTTCTTCAGCTCGGTCTTGGTGCCGAGCTCGCTGCTGCCGGCCGGGCGCACGGAGACGTTGGCGTCGACCCGCAGGCTCCCCTCCTCCATGTTCACGTCGGAGACGCCGGTCTGGCGCACGGTCTCGCGCAGGAGCCGCGCCCACTCGGCCGCTTCGGCGGCGCCGCGCAGGTCAGGTTCGGTGACGATCTCGACCAGCGGCGTGCCGCCGCGGTTGAAGTCGACCAGCGAGGCGTCGGAGCCGTGGATGCGGCCCGAGGCGCCGACGTGGATCGTCTTCGCCGCGTCCTCCTCGAGGTGGGCGCGGAGGATGCGGACATCGCCGAGCCGACCGGGGCCACAGATCGGGATGTCGTACTGGCTGATCTGGTACGCCTTCGGGCTGTCGGGATAGAAGTAGTTCTTGCGGTGGAAGATCGAGCGCGGGGCGATCTCGCACCCGAGCGCCAAGCCGATCTGCAGCGCGTAGCGGATCGCCTGCTCGTTGGGCACCGGCAGGACGCCGGGGTGGGCGAGGCAGACCGGGCAGGTGTGGACGTTCGGCTCGTCGCCGAAGGAGAGTTCGCAGCCGCAGAACATCTTGGTCTTGGTCGCCAGCTGGACGTGGATCTCCAGCCCGATTACCGCTTCGAGATCAGCCATCGGAGCCTCCCGGGCGGGCGTCGAAGCCGATCCCCTGCTCGAGCGCGTGAGCGGCGTCGAGCAGGCGCTGCTCGGCGAAGGCGGGGGCGGCGATCTGGAAGCCGACCGGCAGCCGCGGGCCGCCGCCCTCGGGCTCGGCGAGGCCGGCGGGGATCGAGATCGCCGGGATGCCGGCGAGGCTCATCGGCACCGTGAAGAAGTCGTTGAGGTACATCGCCAGCGGGTCGTCGGTCTTCTCCCCCAGCTTGAAGGCGACCGACGGCGCGGTCGGGGTGACGACGAAGTCGACGCTGTCGAAGGCGCCGGTGAAGTCTTCGGCAATCCGCGTGCGGACTTTCTGGGCCTGGCCGTAGTAGGCCTCGTAGTAGCCGGAGGAGAGCGCGTAGGTGCCGAGCATGATCCGCCGCTTCACCTCCGGGCCGAAGCCCTGCGAGCGGGTCGTCTCGTACATCTCGATCAGGTCGCCGTCGCCGCCGGCCCGCACCCCGTAGCGGACGCCGTCGTAGCGGGCGAGGTTGGAGGAGGCCTCGGCGGGCGCGATCACGTAATAGGCGGAGATCCCGTGCTCGGCGCTCGGCAGCGCCACCTCGGCGATCTCGCCGCCCAGATCCTCGATCTTGCGCAGGGTCTGCTCGAAGACCCCGCGGACGCCGCTGTCGAAGTCGTAGCCGGTCAGCTCCTTCGGCACGCCGAAGCGCAGGCCGGAGAGGTCCTCGCGATCGGGCAGCGAGACACCGCCGTCGATGCCGACCGAAGTCGAGTCGCAGGCGTCGCGCCCTTGCAGAATCCCCAGCAGCAGCGCCGCGTCTTTGACGTCGCGGGTGAAGGGCCCGCACTGGTCGAGCGAGGAAGCGAAGGCGACCATCCCGTAGCGGGAGATCGCGCCGTAGGTGGGCTTGAGGCCGACGATCCCGCAGAAGGCGGCGGGCTGGCGGATCGAGCCGCCGGTGTCGGTGCCGATCGACCAGGGGGCGAGGCCGCCGGCGACGACCGCCGCCGAGCCGCCGGAGGAGCCGCCCGGCACCCGCCCCTTGTCCCACGGGTTGAGGACAGGCCCGTAGGCGGAGTTCTCGTTCGAGGAGCCCATCGCGAACTCGTCCATGTTGGTCTTGCCGAGCACCGGCGCCCCGGCCTCCAGCAGCCTCTGGACCGCGGTCGAGGTGTAGGGCGGGCGATAGCCCTCGAGGATGCGGGAGCCGGCCGTGGTCGGCACCCCCTCGGTGCAGAAGATGTCCTTGACCGCGATCGGCGCGATCGCGGCGCCTTCGACCGCGATCCCGTCCCCCTCGCCCTGCCAGAGGTAGGCGTTCAGCTCGTCGCCGGCCGCGGCCTCGCGCCAGGCGGCGGTGTACTCGTCGGCGGAGAGGTCGCCGGCGGCCATCGCTTCGCGCGCCTCGAGGGCGGTGAGATCGAGCATGTCCGCCATCTACTCGGCCTGTGGGGACGGGGCGCGGAAGGCGCCTTCGGCGGGGTCCGGCGCCGAGGCGAGGGCGATGTCGCGCGGCAGGCTCGGCCGCGGCTCGTCGGCGCGCAGCACGTTCTCCAGCGCCACCACGTGCGAGGTCGGCTCGACCCCGTCGAGGTCGAGGTTGCCGATCCGGTCGACGTGGTCGAGGATGCCGGAGAGCTCCCCCACCATCCGCTCGACTTCCTCCTCGGAGAGGCGCAGGCGGGCGAGCTTGGCGACGTGCAGCACTTGGTCGCGGTCGATCATCAGCGGCGGATTCTAGGTGGGCATGGAAACTGGCTGCCTGGCCAGTTATTGTCTCGCCGATGCAGGGACCGCGGGCCGAGAGATTCGTCGTACTCAACCTGCGCCTGCTCGCCGCCACCTTCGCCGTGGTCGGCATCCTCTTCATCGCCTTGCCCAGCGGCGTCCTCGACGTCATCTCCGACGTCGGCGAATGGCTCGGCAACGACCACCGGGCGCCTCACACCCAGCAGTACCTCTGGCTGGCGCTCGCCTTCGCCTACATGGTCGTGATCACCGGGATCTGCCTCCTCGCCCAGGCCGACGTCGTCCGCTACCGGCCGCTGCTGCTCGTCCTCGCCGCCGGCAAGACCGCCTCCTCGCTCGGCTCGCTCGCCTTCTTCCTGATCCAGGAAGAGGTCTTCATCTACCTGCTGAACTTCCTCGTCGACGGCTTCCTCGCCCTCTTCTCGCTCTGGCTCTGGGCGCTGGCCGGTCGCACCGGCCGCCCCGCCGAGCCCGGTTGACAGCGCCCGCCAGGGCTCTCGGCCGCTGAGCAACGGACGCTGAGCGCGATCTGCGCGGCGATGGCCCCCGGCAT
>JALZHV010000222.1:1463-3756 GCA_030860625.1 Actinomycetota bacterium | reverse complement strand
GCATGGAGCCGCGCCCCAGACCTTCAAGGCGTCAGCCCCAGGCGCCCCTCGCGGCGGAGGTGCTCCCAGGGACCCCCACCAGCACCCCTACACGCCCCTCGTCCTCCGGGAGATGTCGCCAGCCCTTGCTTTACTCCAAACGGTGCAACCCCGCCCGTCCGGGCCGAGATCCCCTTTCGGCCCCCGTGTCTTCGCCGCGATTGCCCTGCTCCTGACGCTCTTGGCGCTGTCCGGGTGCGGCACCGTCGTGGACAAGGTGAAGCTTCAGGACACCGTCCAAGCCTCGCTTGAAGACTCGATTCATGAAAAGATCCAGGCGGTCGAGTGCCCTTCGGATCAACCAGTTGAGCCCGGCGCGACCTTCAGCTGCGATGTGATTTTTTCCGATGACAGGCGGGAAGAAGCCATCTTGAAAATCCGCAACGAGGAGGCAGACATCACGATGATCCGCCTCAAACCGAAAAACTAGAGAGAGGCGAATGAGCGACCTGACGACTGCCCCAGACGAGTTGACGACCCACAAGAAGCTTCTCAGCTGGGTCGACGAAGTCGCCGCCCTCACCGAACCCGATTCCGTCTACTGGTGCGACGGCTCCGCGGAGGAGTACGACCGCCTCGCCCAGGCCCTGATCGACGCCGGCACCTTCGAGCGCCTCGACGAGGCCAAGCGGCCGAACTCCTACCTCGCCCTCTCCGACCCCGGCGACGTCGCCCGCGTCGAAGACCGCACCTTCATCTGCTCCGAGAAGGAGGAGGACGCCGGCCCGACCAACAACTGGCGCGACCCCGCGGAGATGCGCGAGACCCTCGGCGAACTCTTCAAGGGCTGCATGAAGGGTCGCACGATGTACGTCGTCCCCTTCTCGATGGGCCCGCTCGGCTCCGACATCTCCGAGATCGGCGTCGAGCTCACCGACTCGCCCTACGTCGCCACCAACATGCGGATCATGACCCGGATGGGCAAAGGCGCCCTCGACGTGCTCGGCTCCGACGGCGAGTTCGTCCCCTGCGTCCACTCGGTCGGGATGCCGCTGACCGAGGGCGTCGAAGACGTCTCCTGGCCCTGCAACGAGGCCAACAAGTACATCGTCCACTACCCCGAGACCCGCGAGATCTGGTCCTTCGGCTCCGGCTACGGCGGCAACGCCCTGCTCGGCAAGAAGTGCTTCGCGCTGCGGATCGCCTCG
The DNA here is from genome assembly GCA_030860625.1 of Actinomycetota bacterium. Lineage (GTDB taxonomy): Bacteria > Actinomycetota > Thermoleophilia > Solirubrobacterales > 70-9 > VAYN01. The sequence goes on along the minus strand of JALZHV010000222.1, from coordinate 2,569 downwards.
GCGATGGCCCGCGACGAGGGCTGGCTGGCCGAGCACATGCTGATCCTCAAACTGACCTCGCCCGAGGGCAAGGTCAAGTACATCACCGGCGCCTTCCCGTCGGCCTGCGGCAAGACCAACCTGGCGATGCTGGTTCCGACCCTGCCCGACTGGAAGGTCGAGACGGTGGGCGACGACATCGCCTGGATGAAGTTCGGCGACGACGGCCGCCTCTACGCGGTCAACCCCGAGGCCGGCTTCTTCGGCGTGGCGCCCAACACCAGCCACAAGACCAACCCGAACGCGATGGACACGATCGAGCGGGACACGATCTTCACCAACTGCGCCAAGACCGACGACGGCGACATTTGGTGGGAGGGGATGACCGGCGAGCCGCCCGCGCACGCGATCGACTGGCACGGCAACGAGTGGACCCCCGATGCCGACAAACCGGCCGCGCACCCGAACGCGCGCTTCACCACTCCCGCCTCGCAGTGCCCCTCGATCGCGCCGGAGTGGGAGGACCCCGCCGGGGTCCCGATCGACGCCTTCCTCTTCGGCGGCCGCCGCGCCACCGTGGTGCCGCTGGTCCAGGAAGCGTTCGACTGGGAGCACGCCGTCTTCATGGGGGCGACGATGTCCTCGGAGACGACCGCCGCCGCGGCCGGCGCCGTCGGCCAGCTGCGCTTCGACCCGATGGCGATGCTGCCGTTCTGCGGCTACAACATGGCCGACTACTTCTCTCACTGGCTGAAGATCGGCCGGCAGGAGGGGGCGCAGCTGCCGCGCGTCTTCTACGTCAACTGGTTCCGCAAAGACGAGAACGGCAAGTTCCTCTGGCCCGGCTTCGGCGAGAACAGCCGCGTGCTGGAGTGGGTCTTCCGCCGCTGCGAAGGCGAAGGCGAGGCGGTCGAGACCCCGGTCGGGCTGCTCCCGGCCGAGGGCGAGATCAACACGGAAGGGCTGGACATCTCTTCCGAGGCGATGGAGGAGCTGCTCTCGGTCGACCTCGACAAGGTCAAAGAGCAGCTGCCGCAGGTCAAGGAGCACCTCGCCAAATTCGGTGACCGGCTGCCGGCTGAGGTCGACGCTCAGCTCAGCGCCCTCGAACAGCGGCTCGCCTAAGG
>JALZHV010000222.1:0-1453 GCA_030860625.1 Actinomycetota bacterium | reverse complement strand
GGCGGCCCGGGGCGCAGATGCGCTCCGGCCGCCCCCGTGCAGGGCTAGGGCATCCAGGGGCGAAAGCCGACCGTAAGATTTGATGGTGTCGGCCCGCCCCACCCACTCCAGTCACCCCGGCGGCCGTAAGCGGGCGGTCCTTGCCCGCTTCGAATCGCTGCCGGTCCTCGCCCTCACCGCCGCGGTGGGGCTCTTCATCTGCTCGCTCGCCAACGCGTTGGCGCGGGCGACGCTGGAGCCGACGTCGCTGCTCTACTGGCTGGGGATCGTCGTCATCGCCGTGCCGATCTTCTTCCGGCTCACCTCGACCAGGCCCACCTACCGCGAGCGCCTCGCCCTGATCCTGCTGCTGGGGCTGGCGCTCTACGGCGTCAAGGTCGTCCACGACTCGATCTTCTTCACCTTCCCCGACGAGTTCGTCCACTCCTTCAACGCCGAGAACATCGAGCGCTACAACCACCTCTACCACTTCAACCCCGGGATCCCGACCAGCCCGTACTACCCGGGCCTGGAGGGGGCGGCCTCGGCGCTGATGATGCTGACCGGGATGTCGAGCTACGGGGCCGGGATCATCGTCGTCGGCGCCGCCCGGCTCACCTTCCTCGCCGCGCTCTTCTTCCTCTTCGCCCGGCTCAGCGGCTCGGCGCGGGGGGCGGCCCTCGGCGTCGCCGTCTACACCGGCACCTCCAACTTCCTCTTCTGGGGGGCGCAGTTCTCCTACGAGTCGCTCTCGCTGCCGCTGATGGTCGTGGTCCTGATGGCGTTCATGGAACGCGACGCCGCGCCGCCGGAGAGCCGGGCCGCCTGGGCGGTGCCGGTCGTGCTCGGCATCCTCGCGATCGCGATCACCCACCACCTCACCTCCTACGCGCTCGCCTTCATCTTCGTCGTCCTCTCGATCCTCTACTGGGTGATGAAGGTGAAGCGGCCGAACCCGTGGCCGTTCGCGCTGCTGGCGGCGGGGGCGGCGCTCGGCTGGCTGCTGATCGCGGCGCGCTCGACCACCGGCTACCTCTTCCCGGTGCTGGAGGAGGCGATCAAGGCGATCGTCAAAACCGCGACGGGCGAGGAGGCGCCGCGCGGCCTCTTCGGCCAGTCCGCCACCGTCGCCGAACCGATCCCCGCGACGCCGCTGCCGGCCCGGGCGGTGGCGCTGCTGGCGATCGCGGTGCTCGGCCTGCTGACCCTCTTCGGCCTGCGCGAGGTCTGGCGGCGGCGGGACCGCCTGCAGCCGCTGGTCGTGCTCTTCTCCCTCGCCGCCTGCGCCTTCTTCGCGGCGTTGACGCTGCGCTTCGCCCCCGCCGCCTGGGAGACCGGCAACCGCGCCGCCGGTTTCCTCTTCCTCGGCCTCGCCTTCGTCGCCCTCTTCGGGGCGGCCCAGCTGCTGCGGCCCGGCCCGCGCCTGCTGCGCCGCCGCCTGCTCTTGAGCGGGGCGCTCGGGGTCGTCCTGGTC